>DHOO01000039.1:50552-91495 GCA_002409975.1 Firmicutes bacterium UBA5388 | reverse complement strand
GCTGGCTACCGCCCGCGCACATGAAATGATTACGTCGATCTTTTATAATGCAGCGCCAGACTTGGATAGAAACTTGAATTGTTAATCCTCTGAAAGAAAAAATTGGCGGAGAAGATTTTTTGACTAAAAAATCGTGTTACTCTGCCAAAAGTCTACCGCTTGAAAAACAAGAAAATTTCTCGACAGCGTTGAGAAAATAATTACAAAATAGTTCCACTAAAAAAATAAAAGAATGGAGGTGGTATCGTCTTTTTAGCTATAAATATATCAATCGCTTAAATCAAAGCCAGGTGAATCAAGAAATTTCAAAGGCCTTTTTATATCAGTCAAATAAGCCTTAAGGTAATTATACAATTCGCTCAAGTTAAATGAATCCTCTGTAGCTACCTGCTAATTGTTGCTTTAATCGATGTTCAATTATTAATCACTAATTCTTAGTTAGTTTAGTGGATAGAATTTGATGCGTCTATTCTTAGTATATTAATAATTCGACATTGGACGATATTTTCTTAATGATAATTGTAGTAAACGTTTTTAGACTCCCTAATCAATTTCGACAAGTAGATTAAGTAAGATACGGCAATTGTTTTATTGTGGTTATAATGAAACCTTGAGGTAATTATGTAATTTCCTCAGATATTAACCGCAAATAACATAGTAATTCTATTTATGTCGAAGTTTTCGATAACAAGATAACAGTTTTGTAGGCAACCTGAATAATATTCGTTTAAGATTCGAGAACAAGTAGATAAGAGATGTTGCTGCGTTAAAAAATTGGTTTAAACAAAGTTTAGGTTGATTTAAACTTTGGGAGGGATACAATTGTTTAAAAAAATGACACTTGGTCAAAAACTAATTCTACTATTTTTAGTAGTCGGATTGCTTTCCATGGGGATTAACGCGATAGTTTCCTTTGGTTTTACTTCCAAGAGTCTGACTGAGGAAGTAGAAAAGTCATTAGCGATGTTCGCAGATGCCACAACGGGTTATTTAGAGAATAGGTTTGGCGCACATTTAGATAATGCCAGGCTGCTTTCAGAGATGTGGGATTTAAAGATAGGACTATCTGCTTATTATGATGTTCAGAAAATTAGTAATTGGGGAGTTAGTGATTGGGAAAATACTCAAGGAGAATCTTTACTCCCCTTTTTACAGGAGGTAAAGCAAGAGTTTAATTATAAAGATCTAGTAATAACAGATAATCAAGGACTAGTAATCTGTGCGACGAATAAAAACTTGTTAGCAGTTGATTTAAAGAATCGTGATTATATCCAGAAGGCTTTAGCCGGGAAGTTTACTAACTCTACGGTGTTATACTCATCTGAACTAAATGGCAATGTGGTAACTGTGGTCGCTCCGGTCTTTAGTCAAGAGGTAAAGACGCAAGTTCTAGGCGTTGTTGGTTTAGTCATAGATGCAAATTTAATTAGGGAGATTCTCTTGGATGGTCTTGATTTTGTTGGCAAAACTGCGGATGCCATGTTAATTGATGAAAACCAGATTTTACTTAGTAAACCCAGGTTTGATACGGATTTTGAGGTGTTAAAAACCAAGATAGATACCAGTGCTACGAAAGAGGTAGCTTCCGCAATTCGTAATCGGGATCATAGTTTTGGAAAATTTGAAACTATAAAAGAACAGCAGGGGGTAAAACAACAATATTATCTTACTGTAACTAATCTTGGGGATCACATTGTTGGCTTTCTGCTGAAGCTTAATTATGATGAGGCGTATGCTGCGATTAACGAGATGCAGATTTTTATGCTGGTTGTGGCTGGGGTGCTCATACTATTGATTTTACTCATTAGCATAGGGTTTTCCCGCTCGATTAGCGCGCCGATCTTCATGAGCACGCAAAGGGTAAAACAGGCTTCCGAAGAGATTGCCACCGGTAATCAAGATCTTTCCCAGCGTACCCAAGAACAGGCGGCCACTCTGGAAGAGATTACTTCTACATTAGAAGAAGTCAATTCTTCGATTCAACAGGTTGCCGCGAGTTCAGATCAGGCGGATCAGATCGCTAAGACGACAATAAAAGTGGTAAAAGAGGGAGAAGGTTCTATTCAGGAGACGATGGTGGCAATGGAACAGATCGCGACCAGCAGTCGACAGATTGCTGAGATTATCAAAATGGTCGATGATATTGCTTTTCAAACCAATCTGCTGGCTTTAAACGCGGCAGTTGAAGCGGCGCGTGCCGGAGAACAAGGAAGAGGGTTTGCCGTGGTAGCGGCAGAAGTTCGAAATTTGGCAGGACGTGCCGCCGAGTCAGCCAAGGAAATCGAAAATTTAATCAATGAAAGTGTGGACCGCATTGCAAAGGGCCATGATATGGTTAAAAAATCGGCAGATATTCTTGGGGAGATCGTGAACAACACAAGCCGTACCTCTGATGTAATTGTCGAGGTAGCGGCGGCTATGCGAGAACAGGCTGGCGCTTCGCAGCAAATTCAGGCTTCTGCTGAGCAATTAAATCAGGTTACCCAGCAGAACGCAGCGATGGTAGAAGAGATTACCTCGGCTAGTCAATCGCTGAATGCTGAAGCGGAAGAAGTACGGAATATGATTGGTCATTTTAAAAGTAAAAGGAAAGAAAAGCGCTGGGCCCAAGGTTTAGATGATGGTCGAACAGTAAAGAAAGAAGGACAAACAAGGCAAGCTGGTTCACGATCTAAATTTGACGATATGGAGCATCGAGGTTTTAAACAGGACAGCCTAGAGAAATTTTAGGCATTTAGTGTATTTAATCTAAGGAATTGCATAATTCAATTATTTGAGATTTAACCACAATAAGGTAATTATGCAATTCCCTCAATCAGTTAATCATAACTAGACGAACTCTAGAAGGTAAACGTCATTATGAGTTTAGGTCCGGTTGAGGATCAGGGGAAGTTAATTATCTTCTTATTGATACTCGGACTTCTCTTCGTTCCTTATGAAAAAATTATTTTATGGGTTAAACATGTCTTATCAACTAACTTAATATTCATAGGAGGGAGGATAGGCAATGGCAGAAAGCGATAGTACTATTGACCTTTTGAACTTACAGTTTACCGGAACCGAAAATGAGCAGCAGTATATAATTTTTATGGTTGGAAAAGAAGAGTTTGGTCTGGAAGTGCTTAAGGTTCAAGAGATAATCCGTTATCAAGTTCCCACGCAGATTCCGCATGCGCCCACATATGTGGAAGGAGTCATTGATTTTCGTGGGGAAGTGATTCCCGTGCTTAGCATGCGGAAGAGATTTGGCTTACCAGAACAAGAGGATTTCGGATTTCAAGTAATTGTTGTCACAGAAGTTAATGGTAAGATAATAGGCTTAACGGTCGATCGTGTTCTTGATATCGCGAATATTCCAGAAGATAAAATCCAACTAGCCACGGATTTTACAGCGCAGGAGAAAACCAGATATTTACGGGCTATGGGCAAGTTGGGTAACAGGCTTATTCTCTTATTAGATTTGAATAAAATTATGGATTTTGAAGATGAGAAGCTTATGAACGACAAAATGTCATCTGAGGAAATAATACTTAATTTTTAAAATAAACAGAGAAGAAACAAAAAATCCTCTTAGATGGGGTTTTTTGTTCTTATCTCAGGTAATTACAGTATACGATTTAAGAATTATATTTGATTTATTCTGAAATAGAGCTAAGTTTTCATTCGCTTATAACCGATTAACTAATAAACACCTCGGAGAATTAAATTAACGTGAATATTATAAAATAAATTACAAAAATCGACAAAGAATCTTTTAACCGAGTTTAGGGGGTAGTTATCATGAACAACTTTAAAGGTGATTGTTCTGTACTAGATCCAGAATTACTTTCTACCTTTGTTAATGAAGCAAAAGAGCAGATTGAAAGGTTAGTGTTTATTCTGTTGCAAGTGGAACAGAACCCTGACCGACAGATCGAGTTTATCAATGAGATGTTCCGGATCGCTCATAATATCAAAGGTTCAGCTGGAATTATGGGTTTAGTACAGTTGAAAGATGTTGTCCATGAACTGGAAAGTCTTTTTTCTCTGATTCGGGATAATAAATACTTCTTAAAAAGCAAGGTTATAGATTTACTCTTGGGCTTTACTGATGATCTGACAGCTTTTTTTGAGAACGATTTTAGGAATGAACGTTTCCCCCATTTTGATAAATGGATATCTACATTTAATAAGTTAAGAGGTGAGAAAGGCGAAGAAATCGCGAGTAATCAGCGAGAATGTTTGCCAGAACTTGAAGCTTGTTCTCTAGTTTTAAGCAAACAGCAGAAAGAAACTGTTGTTTCTTGGCAGAAAGCAGGAAAACTTGTTTACGGGATTAATGTTTTGTTTACTTCAGAAACTGTATTTCCCGGAGCTTCTGCCTTGATTTTTTATAACGAGCTGCAAAGCTTCGGTAAGATTTTAACTACTGCTCCCCCCAGGGAAAAATTGGGCGAAGAAGATTTCTCAGAATTTAAAATCGTCTTACTTTGCGAAAAAAGTCTATTACCTCAAGAAATCGAAAAAATAGAATCCTTATCGTTTGATGGTGTTAAGGTAACAATCCGTAAATGGGTTTCCCGGGAAGAAGAGCAGAAAAATGGAGATGACCGGTCTACTTCTGCTGGAACTATCCGAGTGGAGGCAGAAAGGATCGATAACTTAATTAACCAGATGGGAAAGATGCTAACCTTAAAAACCTCCCTTCTTCATCTTTCGCAAAAAGGATCATATCGAGATAAAACCACCTGGGAGCGGCTGGAGAAAACACTACAAGAACTTGATCAAGTATATGGTGAATTACAAACAGATATTTTAGATCTGCGGATGGTTCCTATTAAACAGCTTTTCTCCCGTTTTCCTAAGAGTATACGGGATATGGCTAAACAGTGTGGGAAAAAAGTAGAAGCCCAATTTTATGGCGAAGAAACGGAGATCGATAAACAGATCGTTGAAGAATTAATTGACCCTTTAACCCACCTTTTACGGAATGCTATTGATCACGGTCTTGAGACCGTTGAAGAACGGGTCAAAGTTGGAAAAGAGCCTTCAGGCAGAATTACCTTCGAAGCGCGTCAAGAAGGTAGCTATATAATTATTGTGCTCTCTGATGATGGGCGAGGGCTTAATCTGGAAAAAATCAGGGGAAAGGCCATTTTATCAGGCTTGATCAAGGAAACAGAGCAGTTGTCGCGTCAAGAGGTTATTGATCTAATCTTTGCTCCGGGTTTTTCGACAACCGAAAAGGTAGGTGACCTTTCTGGTCGCGGAGTCGGTCTCGATGTTGTTAAGAACGCTATCAAACGACTACGAGGAAGTATTGAGGTTAGTACCGAATTTGGTAAAAATACTATTTTTACGGTAAAAATACCTCTCACACTAGCGATTATTCAGTCTTTTATGGTTGAGTTAAATGGGCAGATTTTTGGGATTCCTGTTACCGATGTCCTCCAGAGTATAGTGATCAAGGAGAGCGAAATCCACTACCTTGAAGGAAAAAAGGTCTATTATCGGTATCCTGAGGTTATCCCTCTGATTGACCTCGGGGAAGAATTTAACTTTAGCTATGAAAAAAAACCAGAGCAGCTTAGAGTGGTAATCGTTAATTGTGGACGGAGCCATGTTGGTTTAATTGTTGAAGAACTGCTGGGCTTAGAAGAAGTAATGATTAAACGAGTAAACAAATCTTTAGGGACGACTCGTAATATTGCCGGAGCGGCGCTCTTAGGTAGTGGAGAAATTGCTTTAATCATAGATACCCAATCTGTTGTTGGTTCAGCGGTTAGAATTTAAGATATAAGGTTAATATGGGATTCTCAAAGCACAGAAAGTTAGATTCGAATTAAGCAGGATCTTTAAAAAAGATTTCAAGAGGGAGGATAAGCAATGGCAGGGACAGATAATACCATTGATCTTTTAAACTTACAATTTACCGGAAACGAAAATGAGCAGCAGTATATAATTTTTATGGTTGGAAAAGAAGAGTTTGGTCTGGAAGTACTTAAGGTACAGGAGATAATTCGTTATCTAGTTCCTACAAAGATTCCGCATGCGCCCATGTATGTGGAAGGGGTGATTGATTTTCGCGGAGAAGTCATTCCTGTACTTAGTATGCGAAAAAGATTTGGATTACCGGATAAAGAGGATATTGAATTCCAAGTAATTATTGTCACTGAAGTTAATACTAAGATCATTGGCTTGACAGTAGATCGTGTTCTTGATATCGCAAATATTCCAGAAGATAAAATTCAACTAACCACAGATTTTACAACACAGGAAAAGACTAAGTATTTAAAGGCGGTGGGCAAACTGGGTAACAGGTTGATTCTGTTGTTGGATTTAGATAAAATCATGAATTTTAATGATGAAAAGCTTTTAGAAGAGATTATATCGTCTGTGGAGAAAACAGTTGATTCTTAAAAAATGTGATGTAGAAGAAATAAGCCTCCCTTTATATGGGGGGCTTATCTCTTCTATGTTTCGGATAAAAACAGGTTCGTCTTAAGTAAGAAAGTTGAAGGATTATGGACCGTATTAAAGAATATAAGAAAAACGTAACTTTTAACTTATTTTAAGGAAGGTGCAAACAATGAAGAAAAAGCTGTTAGGAAAAACCGGGTTAAAAGTAACTGAACTATGTTTCGGCGCATTACCAATGGGCCCTCTACAAAAAAACTTGCCTGAGGAGGAAGCTGCCGAGATCCTAAGCATTGCTCTCCAAGGAGGTGTAAATTTTATCGATACGGCCCAAGGTTATAAGACTTATGGGCCCATTCGCTTGGCGTTAAAAACGATAAAAGAACGACCAATTATCGCTTCCAAATCTCCGGCTGAAACCTATGGGGAGATGCAACAAGCTGTTGACCAGGCGTTAAATAATTTGGAACTTGATGAGCTTGATATCTTTCATCTTCATGCGGCCAGAGCAGGAGAAGATGTTTTCACAAAAAGAAGAGGCGCTCTTGAGTGCCTCTTGGATAACAAAAGGCAAGGTCGGATTAGAGCGATCGGCATTAGTACTCATTCCGTAAAGGTAACGGCTTTAGCTTCCACCAGGGAGGAGATTGATGTGGTTTTCCCGATTATGAATAAACAAGGCCTTGGTCTTCTGGAGGGAAATAGAGAGGAGATGGAGAGGGCTATTGCCCAGTGTGTTACCAAAGGGAAAGGGGTCTATTTGATGAAGGTTTTAGCCGGTGGGAGTTTAGTGGGGGATTATGACCAAGCCTTAGATTACGCTCGTTCTTTACCGGGATGTTCTTCAATTGCTATTGGTATGGTTACTAGAGAGGAAGTCGAATATAACCTGGCCTATTTTGAAGGTCGAAGACCGGAATCCCTTCCTTCATTAGAAGCGATGAAGAAGCGCTTTTTAGTAGTAAAAAGCCTTTGCGCCGGATGTCTTAAATGTGTTGACGTCTGTCCTAACCATGCCATTATTTCTGTAGAAGGAAAGGCTTTGATTCAAGAAGAAAAATGTTTGACCTGTGGGTATTGTGTTGGAGTTTGTCCCCAGTTTGCGATTAGATTAGTTTAAATTTGGTATTTTTTACCAACCTATATTTGGTTCAATCCTAATTATCGCTTGTTACAGGAAGGTTCTGGGGTGTTTGCTAACACGAAACGGTAAATAACATGGGCGACTCCGTTTTTATCATTGGAGAGGGTAACATAGTCGGCTCTATTTTTGATGGCTTCCTCTGCATTGGCCATTGCCACTCCAAGTCCTGCATATTCAATCATCGAGAGATCATTGTAACCGTCGCCAATCGCGATGATCTCTTCTTGTTTGATACCAAAATACCCCCCCAATCTCGCTAAAGACTTGGCCTTGGATGCTTTTATGTCGACAAATTCTAATAAGAATGGTTGCGAGATATGATAATTAATGGTTTTATTTAGAAAGGGACCGACCTCGTTCTGAAATTTAGCAATGGTTTCTACTTGATCATACCATAATACTTTCGTTACCCCTTTATTAATAAGCTCATTTAAATCTTTAATGAGTAAGGGTTTAGTTTTTGACATTTCCCCATAGTCATAAGCTTGTTGGGTAAGCTGTTGAACATAAAGTTTATTGTCTACCCAAATGATGGTGGTGGTTCCGTATTTTTGCCCAAGTTCGACAACGACTTTGACATCTTCATTAGACATTTTAACCTCGAAAAGGATTTCGCGTGATTTTCCCATAACAATCATGGCCCCATTATAAGTAATAAACGGAAGATCAAGGCCGATTTTTTCAATAAGAGGTTCCACCCCTTGAATGGGCCGACCAGTGCAGATTGTAAAGATTAGCCCTTTTTCTACAGCCTGATGAATGGCGTTAATCGTCTCGGTGGTAAGGTTTTTATTGCTATCCAAGAGTGTTCCGTCAACATCGACAGCTATTAATTTATACATTCTTTTATTTCTCCTTTTTAAACATCGTATATCAAATATAATTTGATTGTATCGTAACACTTCAACAAAGGCAATGGTTCTTGTAACTTATATTGCAGGGGTTTAATCTTTGTTGAGGAATTAATATAGTGAAAATACAGTAAGGGGGTAAAACTTATGAGTATTCATATTGGCGCGGCTGTAGGAGAGGTGGCCGAGACTGTTCTTCTCCCCGGAGATCCTTTACGGGCGAAATTTATTGCTGAAAGATATCTAGAAGAGGTGTTCTGTTATAATCAGGTCCGGGGGATGTATGGTTATACAGGAAAGTATAACGGGAAAAGAGTATCGGTTCAGGGTTCAGGGATGGGAATGCCTTCACTTTCAATTTATGCTCATGAACTTATTACTTGTTATGGTGTAAAAAAACTGATTCGGGTCGGAACTTGTGGAGCAATGCAACCTGAGATTAAGGTTCGGGATTTGATTTTGGCGATGAGCGCTTCTACTAATTCCCATGTTAACCGTTTACGATTTCAAGGGATGGATTATGCTCCCACTGCTAGTTTTGAATTGCTGCAACAGGCATATACAGTGGCTTGTGCAAAAGGGATCAAAGTTCGGGCGGGAAATATTCTTTCAACTGATACTTTTTATAATGAGGTTCCGGAATTATGGAAACTATGGGCTAAGTTTGGGGTCTTAGCCGTGGAAATGGAGACGGCGGAGTTATATACGCTGGCAGCGAAATTTAAAGTTAATGCCCTTTCAGTGTTAACGGTTAGCGATAGTCTGGTCTCCAGCGTAGAGACGACCGCGGACGAAAGAGAGAAGAGTTTTACAGAGATGATGGAGATTGCTTTAGAGATCAGCTGAAATAAGAACTTTAGGTCAATAAAGATGATAAAGTTTAATTATCAAATGCCCTAACAGGAGCTGAAAATTATAAATTTAAAATTAAGCGCTTTTATGTGGTGGTTACTTTTTGCGGACCTGTTCAATTATGGAGTGTAGAGGTTGAGATCCGCCGGCCATCAAAGCAGCAGTGAAGATGCTATCTATTAAGGGCATCGTTTCCACCCCGAGGCCTCCGGCAAGCAGTCGAAATTTTTGGTTAGAAAGCGCAAGCCCCAAACCGATGGCAAAGATGAGAAATAAAGTAAGGTAAGTTCGGAGATTTAACCCTTTTAACTCAGTTTTTTCTAGAGAATTTTCTTTCTGCTCGGAAGGGAGCAGAGGAATAAAAAGGTTCTCCAAGATTCGTTCGAAGATGAAGGTAATCACGGTCATAAATACCAAATATGAGAGGAGTTGGTCAAGGTTATACATTTGAGACCCTCCTTAAATGGAAATAAGTTCTTTGTTTTCTAATTTTACGTTAAGATGGATTATCCTTCTTTTTTAAAATTTATTTAAGGCTCACATTTCACCCCCTTATATTTAGCTGGGCTTTTATTTAGCATCTAGTTTATAGAAACTGATTTTAACTTGGCCTTCAGCGGCGAAAGGTGAGTTCAAGGGGAACTTAGTTTTCTTTTTCAATATACTTGTTGTGGAGATTAAATATAACAGTTTTTTTAAGCTAAAGATGGCTAAGGGTAGCTTTAAAGAAACTAAAAGGAGAACCCGATGGGGGTTCCCCTTTTGAACAAGGTTTGAAAATTCTACGGCCTCTAGAAGTCTTTTTGTGAAAAAAGGATGCCAACAGTTCCCGGCCCGCAGTGACTTGAGATCACGGCCCCAGCTTGAGTTATTACTACTTCTTGCGCCAGATTCATCTTTCGGAGTTCAGCTGCGATAAATTCAGCTGAATCATGGGCGTGACAGTGAGTAACTGAGATCCATCGTCGATCGATTGTTTCTTTTTTTTCAGTAGCCCATTCAATTAGACGGGTATTAGCTTTGGCTTTGCTACCCCGAAATTTCTCAGCCATTAAGAGTTTGCCCTCAACAACCTCGATTCTGGGATGGATTTGCAAAACATTACCGATAAGCGCCTGAGTTCGTGAGAGTCTGCCTCCTTTATAAAGAAAGTCTAGTGAATCAACGATAAAGGAGGTTTTTATTTTAGGGACCATTTTATGCAGACGTTCTGCGATTTCATTTAAAGGGGCTCCTTTTTCGGCCATTTCCGCGCCGTGTAAAGCAAGAATACCAATCCCCATCGAAAGGTTTTTAGAGTCAACAATGGCGATCGGAGCCCCGCTTAATTCTTGCGCCGCCAAGGAGGCGGAAGAGACCGTTCCTGATAATCCAGAGGAGATTCCGATAAAGAGAATTTCGTGACCTCTGTCCAGTAATCGGTGGAACAAGTCTATAAAATCGGCTGGTGCTACCTGAGCTGTTTTCGGAAAGACCGGTGAGGTCTTAACTTTCTCCAGAAAGTCTTTCGGACTTAAGTCTTTCCCATCTAAATAGACTTGGTCACCAAAATAAACAGAGAGAGGAATAACTTCTATGGAAAAGCGATTTAGTAATTCCGGGGAGAGATCAGCCGTAGAATCGGTGACAATTTTAATCGACATACTTTAGCCTCCCAAAGGAATAATTATCAACAGAAAAAATAAAAAGCAATTATTCCGGTTTTCTCAGATATACTATACAAAAGGCCCCTGGCCCGCAATGACTTGAAATAATAGCGCCTGCTTGAGAGGTAACTATTTCATCAGCTAACTTCATTTGGCGTAAATGCTCAGCAATGATCTCTGCTTCCTTCAAATCATAACAATGAGGAACGCCAATCCACCGCTGATCGATGGAGGATTGATCTTGAGTGGCCCAGCTGAGCAAGTGAGATTGGGCTTTAGCTTTTGTTCCGCGGATTTTTTCAGCAACTACTAATTTACCATCGATAATTTCGATTCGTGGGCGAATGTTTAGAATGTTGCCAATAAGCGCTTGGGTGCGGGAGAGGCGGCCCCCTTTGTAGAGAAAATCTAAGGTATCCACAACAAAAGAGATCTTGACCAGGGGAATCAGTTTTTTGATTCCCTCAGTAACTTCACGAAGGGAAGAGCCTTTTTCTATTAAGTCACAAGCGTGTAAAACCAGTAGACCTAGCCCCAAAGTGACATTTCTGGAGTCAATTATGGAAATCTGTTCTGAGTTCAATTCGTTAGCTGCAAGTAGAGCAGAAGAGATCGTACCGGATAATTCTGAAGAAATGCCGATGAAAAGCGCTTCATCCTCTTGTTCTAGAATCCCCTGGAAGATACGGCGAAAATCTTCCGGTGTCGGTTGAGAGGTTTTTGGAAAAACCGGTGATGATTGAAGCTTTGCTAAAAAACTCGTTGGTGTTAGGTCAATGCCATCTAAGTAAACCTCCTCTCCAAAATGAACATAAAGAGGGATAGTAAGAATATTATAGCGACTTTTCAGCTCCTGGGGGAGATCTGCCGTGGAATCAGTGATGATTCGAATCGCCAATCGCTCACCTCCTTTTAAAAAAGTATATAAAAATACTTATATATAATTCGCTAGACCAACTGCTAAATCCTTCCCCACCGCCTTTTTTGCAGACAGAGTAGGAATAGAGGGAAAGAAGTGTAAAAAACCGAATTTTAGTCCAGGCAGATTTCTTTTTTGGCGGAGCCAAGCATTATCTAATAACAAGAGATTATGATTTAACTAATAATTAAGCTCTAGGGAATTTTATCATAAATTGATCGTTATTACTATTTAGCGGGGATTTATTCCCTAATATTATGAAGAAAGGTGTGGTATTCTTTGGACCAACTTGATCAGTTAATATCTGAGTTAAAACAGATGGGGGAGGAGGTAAAAAAAGTAGTTTGCCGCTCCATTGACGCCTTAGTAAATCGAAATTATCAAGAAGCGCTAGAAATTATCAATGAAGATGATTTAATTGATAACCAACTGATTGTTTTGGAGGAAAAAATTACTTTTTTGCTTGCTGAGCGGAATCCTAAGGGGAAGGAACTTCGATGCTGTTTGTCTGTTTTCAAACTGGCAAAAGATCTTGAGCGGATTGGAGACTACGCAACCAATATTGCGGAGATCGTCTTAGAATTAAAGAATGAAGAGTATATTAAACCGTTAATTCATATTCCCCAATTGGCCGCTTTAGCTGTAAATATGCTAGAAGTGTCCTTGAAAGCTTTTGTCGAAGAGAATGCGGATTTGGCGGAAGCGGTATGCCGCAAAGATGAAAAGGCCGATAATATGTATGAGGGTATTTATAACGAATTAACTCAGATGTTAACAGATCCAGGGGATCTTCAAAGAGTAAGACAGGCGATCCGGTTTCATATGATTGCTCGCTTTCTGGAACGGATTGCGGATCATGCTACTAATATCGGAGAAGAAACTATACTTTTATATACCGGTAAGCGGGTGAAATATTAAAGCGTTGACTATATAAAATTTCCCTGCCAGTGGACGTTTATTTTTAAGCTCTAGGATGAAATGATCATTTGCTCGCCGATGATTAATTGGCGGGGGTCAAGTGTTGGATTATTTTGAAAAATGGTTAAAACGGAAGTACTATACTCTTCAGCTAATCGGTAAAGAGTATCGCCCTCTTGAATGGTATGGATTATCAAACTTCCTTTGGATGGGGAAAATCTAAAATTACGTACCCGATATTTATTAAGCCTCAATTTGATCCCACCATTATTGCATTGTTTTACTTATTTATCTTATGCTACCGAACGAGAGTTAAGACGTAAAATGAATGGTTTTATCTTGTATAAAGATTGAGCGTTTCCCTGAGAGCTATTCTCATCAGACAGTAAATTTCTTTTCCAGCAGGAAATTGAAGAGAAGAGGGGAATATTTCTATGCTATGGTTAGTTTTATACTTTATTATTATAATAGGGAGCGGTTTAAAATGAGAAATCGTCTTTTTTTCTCGTTCACCATAATTTTGTGTCTAATTTTGCTGGCTTTCACTCTTTCTGAGACCAGTCTGGGGAAAGATGATGAGTGGAATAATCCTTCTTCTAAAATTGGGCTGATCGATCTTTCCCAGATTAAAACAGAGGCTCCCCACTTTATTCAATTGCGAAAAGAAGCAGAAGAATACCGTCGTGAGCTTGAAGAGTTTACAGCGCAAGTCTTGTCTGAACATCTCCAAAGCGTTAAAGGTTTGATGGTAAACGAAAAAGGCTTAGCAGAAAAGCAAGAGAACTTAACTCAGCAGAAGACTTCATATCTTCGCAGTCAGGAGCTGGCAGCCGAGGCGCAGAGGAAAATTGACCAAAAAAGGCAGGAACTGGAAAGGATTCAACAAGAAAAAGAAAAGGTGGTTATGGGCGAATTTCACGCCGTACTTGAAAAAGTGGCTAAAAAGAAAAAATTAGAATGTATTCTGTTAAAAGACGGATTTTATATTGGTGGCAATGATATTACAAAAGATGTCCTAAAAACCTGGGAGAAATGGGGATTAACTTTCTGGCAGCGAGCTAAACTCTTTTTTACCGGTAAAGCTAACCAGCCGGCTCAGGTTAAGAAAGCCAATTCGGATCGGGAAAAAGAATAAAGGAGAAAAGATTGATGGGCAAAGGATTGTCAGGTAAAAACGTCTTAATTACCGGCGCTTCTTCTGGAATGGGGGCAGCGATTGCCCTAACTTTAGCAAAAAAAGGTTATCAAGTCTGGGGAACCACTCGCGATCTTTCTAAGGTGGCGAATTTACCCGGCGAATTGAGGCAGAACATTAAATTTCTACAGATGGATGTAACAAAAGATGATTCTGTTTGCTCGGGTTTTTCTCGCTTTCTAACAGAAGCGGGTGGGATTGATATTCTTATTAATAATGCCGGTTTTGGTGTCTTTGGACCGCTGGAAGAATTTTCGATAGAAAAAACTAAGGAAATTTTTGAAACCAATTACTTTGGAGCATTACGTTTAATTCAAGAAGTAGCGCCGATAATGAGAGAGCAGCGGAGAGGGTTAATTATTAACATTACTTCTTTAGCGGCAAAATTTGTTATTCCCTTCCAGGTTCATTACTCAGCGACTAAATTCGCTCTGGATGCCTTAACTGAAGGTTTACGCCAGGAGCTACGTCCTTTTGGCGTTAAGGTAGTGGCGATTGAGCCTGGGGATATTAAAACTAACTTCAATAATGTCACTAAATTTGGGATTGGGGAGAACTCTCCTTATAAGAAATGGGCTGATGTTTGTTGGCGAGTAATCGACGTTAATATGCAAAAATCACCTCCCCCGCAGGTGATTGCCGATAAGGTAGTAAAGGTCATTGCTAAAAGAAATCCCCGCACTCGCTACCCGGCAGGTGATTTTCTTTCTACTAAATTTCCAATAATTGATCGGTTTATTTCCAGTCGCCTTAAGGAGAAAATGATTAGATTGTTTTACGGGGTTGATTTTAAATAAAAAAGGCCTCTCTATTAAAATAAGAATAGAGAGGCCTTTTCGTTTTAGGCTGGAATTAGCTTCATCTCCTGGCCTACTTGAGTAAAGATTTGAAGGGCGTGGTCAATCTGGTCTGCAGAATGAGTGGCGGTAAGACTGGTTCGAATCATAGTGGCATCGGGAGGAACAGCGGGAGAAACTACTGGATTTACATAAACCCCGCTATTAAAAAGTGTTTTACAGGCAAAAAAAGTCTTATTCATGTCACCAACCAAGATGGGGATAATTGGGGTTATGCCTTCTTTTATCGTAAATCCTTGTTGCTTTAAACCAGTTCTAAAGCGATCCGCGATCTTAATCAGGTGATGACGACGATCCGGTTCATTTTCAATAATTTCTAAGGCTTTTAAGGCGGCGCCGGTAGAAGCCGGAGTCATGCTGGCGGTAAAGATTAAGGGTCTAGAGACATGTTTTACATAGTGACAAACAGGTTCTGAAGAGACGAGGAAACCACCTAGGGAAGCAAAAGATTTACTGAAGGTGCCCATGATCATATCAATTTCATCTTCTAACCCGAAGTATTCGGCGGTACCGCGACCATTTTTCCCGAGAACACCGATCCCATGGGCATCATCCACTAAAATCCTGGCGCTGTATTTTCGCGCCAGCCTCACAATCTCGGGAAGATTAGCTAGATCGCCCTCCATACTGAAGACACCATCGGTAATAATCAGTTTCGAACTATTGGTTCCTAGCTTTTGTAGCAGTTTTTCCAGGTTGTTCATGTTATTATGTTCGTACTTAAACATCTTAGCAAAAGACAAACGACAGCCATCGTAGATACTAGCATGGTTAGCTCGGTCACAAAGAATATAATCGCCCCGGGTGGCGATGGCGGAGATGATCCCTAAGTTAGCCAGGAAACCGGCGGAAAAGAGCAGGGCGGACTCTTTCCTCATAAACCTGAGCAACTCGTTTTCCAAGGTGATATGCAGATCTAATGTGCCGTTAAGAAACCTTGACCCTGAACAACCGGAACCGTATTTTTCCGTGGCTTCGATCGCGGCTTGTTTAACCCGGGGATCACTTGTCAAACCCAGATAATTATTTGAGCCGATCATTAATACATTTTCCTTGTTACTCATGGTGACTTCCGTATCTTGTCCGGTTTGCAGTTCATGAAAATAGGGGTAAAGACCTGAAGCGATTGCCTCTTTGGCGGCAGTATACTCAAAACACTTTTCAAATAAGTCCATTTATTGACACCTCGTTTTATTCCATTTGAAAATTTATCAATATATATTCGTTAACCACTTAATATCTCCTGCTGTCTACTTTCTGTTAACTGATATTTAGTGGGGCTAACTGCTCAACTATCACGCCATAAAATATCGATTGCTTACTTAGGAAATACATCTCGCAGCTCGGCGCTCGTCACTCGTATGAATGACAGCCTTGGTAAGTAAGCGTAGGTCGCAAAATCCGGCAAATACCGCTCATGGCTCATCGCAATTTTCAACCTTTCGCTTGCCCCGGCTTGCTGGGGTAAGGGACTACTTATAAAATGCCTTCGATGTTTGTCGGCTCACCTGACTTTAATTTTTATTACTAGCTGGTAGCTAGTATGAACGACTTGCAAGCAATACACTAGATATTGTGTCCTGAATTCAAATTATTGAGCTCAGAATTCTTGCCAGAAGCTTCTCTTGTAGCTGAGTAGTTCCTTTAAAATCCATACTGGGGCTATAATAAGTTTCTAATTCATCATGCAATTTTCTGGCTTTACTTAGCCAGTTGATGCTTCGTTCAAATAAATCTAGGAAAACGAGACGACTTTCTTTCAAGGTTTCTGTAAATAATAGATTATTATTTATTAAGAAAGTAGAGGTATCAAAGGAACAATGCTCATCTGTAAAATATTTATGAGGCCAAGCGGAGGTAATAACTCCAGTTTTAAGTCGGGGTAACCATAAGTGTTCATATTTTTTAGGATCTAGAGCACAGTGGTAAACTTCGCTTTCTAGACCTAATTCTACTGCCATTTCAACTAGACTTTTAAGGATTAGGGTTTGCCCGCTACCGGGAGGTCCATCTAAGATATATAACTTCTCTGCATCATTAAAGATAGATTCCAGATAATTTATAGGACCATCAGCGGTAATCGCGCTTGCAAAAAGATGTCTTAGCGACCCCAGTTTACCGGTGGGATTTAAATTATAGAAGATTTCTTCTTTGATTTTTAGGAGGGTTTTTAGCCAAAGTTCTTCAGATAAGCAAGAGAAGTTGGTTTGATACCAATTTTGATAAACTCCTTTAGCAGCTGCTAAATAAACATATGCCCGTTCAAAACAGGACTTTTTCTTTTTACTGATCTCCTTGATCTGTTCCTTATTAGGATTTAAAGTAGCTTCATCCCAAAACATTCCTAGGTTAATAATTTCATCTACAATTCCAGGGAAGATGGGATCAATTGTATGTGGCGCTGTGCCATCGATTAAAGCTACTTTTAAAGCAGGGATTGCTAGTCCATCTAGGGAATTGGGAGCGGAGGAACAATGGAAATATTCAAGCTCAAAACCACGCGTAATCAGTTCCTCACCAATTTTCAGCATAAAAGTTGACTTCCCGGTACCTGGACCTCCTTTAAGAATAAATAAACGGTTTGCATCATGACCAATAATGTGCTCATAATATGAATAGAATCCATCACCAGTGTTTCCTCCGGCAAAATAATGTTTTATCTTGCCTGTTTTCTTGGTCAAGTTTTATCCCCTCCTTTGGAATATAAATATGATTTTATCCTTTTTAAAGTGCTTAGTTTGGCAGTAGAGTGAAACACCCATTTAATTATGGGATATAATTTTTGACCTTATAGGTGGGTAAATATTTAGCGAAATATGCAATTTCTTGGAACCAAACAGCCATTTATCAAAAACAAAAGGCTCCAACATGATTACTATTTTCCCCTTTCTACCGTTAAAATAGCTTTGAAAATTTGATGCAAGATCAACATTAGGAAACTGCAAGAAACACGAAAATAAATGTAATATTTACAGATACTCAATACTTTTAAAGGAGTAATTTATAAAAATTTAAAAGAGAGTAGAGGATCACAGAATACTTTTATTCGCTTAAGCAGCAAAAAAACTAAAGTTGTATTCGTAGAAACGCAAACGCCACAGGTGTTTCGAGATGTATATTGAATTTGAATTGAATAAAAAAACAAAAATTAAAACGGCAATTGTCATGAAAAGCAATGAAAAAAGTTGAAATATGATTGCAAAAAATGCATTACTATTGTATAATAAACTTAATTAATGAAAGGATTGTAAATAATGAGTTCGATAATTTTGAAAGATATTGCAAAGGTCATTGGTGTTTCTGAAGCTACGGTCTCACGGGCGCTCCGTAACAAGCCAGGAGTCAACCCCGAACTTCGGGAGAAGATTTTTAAATTAGCCCAAGAATTAAATTACCCTTTTAAATTACCCACTAAAGAACCGAATTATAAACGTATAGGAATTATTGTCCCGGATTTATCAAATCCGTTTTTTGCCACAATTATTTATGGAATTAAAAGTGTCCTTAGTTCGACTGGTTATTTACTATATATTATTAATACAGATGAAGATAGTGAAGCTGAAGAAATTAATCTTCAATCCTTAATTAACGACCGTGTTGAAGGCATAATTACAGCCCCGACCGTAAATTCGGTTAATTTATATGAACAACTTAACTGTAGTTTACCTATTGTTTTTTTTGACCGCATTTTCAAAATTGAAGGCACCAGCAGTGTAGCTGTTGATAATCGAGATGCGATCTTTCAAGCGGTTCGTAAATTGGTTGACCTTGGTCATAAAAAGATTTGTTTAATTGCTGGTGATGTACGAATCTATACCGGGGCTGAACGGGAAAAGGGTTTTCAAGAATCCCTAAGACTGTTGGATCTAAAGGCAGAAGAATGTCCGGTTGTTTATGGTAATTTTAAAGAACCTGAATCTTATGCTGTTACGAAGGAAGTTTTACAAAAAAGACAATGTACAGCAATTATTGCAACAAGTAATAAAACAACTTTAGGGATCTTAAGAGCAGTAAAAGAATTAGGCTTGATAATACCTGATGATATATCAGTAGTAGGATTTGACGATCAAGAATGGATGCAATTTTTTACGCCACAAATTACAACTATAGTTCAACCAGCTTTTACAATTGGCTCTATAGCTGCCAATTTACTTCTCCAAAATATTAAAGGAAAGATGAGAGATGAAAATATTTTTTTAAAAACTCAGCTTCTTTACCGTGAATCAATAACTGTGCCGAAAAGGGGGTGACTTACCAGTAAGTACGCTAAACATTAAAGAAGGGGGTGAATTAGTTAAAAAATTAATTTAAAGTTTGAATGTTTCCTTTCATACATATAACCAATTTGTGAGGAGGATTCTAATGAAAAAAGAAAGGTTAATATTATCGTTAATTCTCATTTTGTTAATGTTATTTAGTTGCGTTGTTTCTTTTGCCAAAACTGATGAACTCCAAATCTGGGCGGATCAAGTTAAAAAGAAAATGGGTGGTTCGAAAATTACAATAGCTGCAGCTACTCATCCTTCTATCGAAGCCTTTAAAAAGATGACTCCACAATTCGAAAAGTTGACTGGAATCAAGGTTGCTTGGGATACTATGGAAGAAATTTATTTACATGATAAAATCTTAACGGAGCATGTTGCTCGTACAGGTAGATATGATGTTATAATGATGGATGTATGTTGGATTGGAGAATTTGCTAAAAAGCAAGTGGCTATTCCTCTCGACACTTATCTACAAAAAGCTCCTAAATGGTATAATTATGATGATATAGTCCCTGCTTATCGTAAAGGATTGGGAGTTTTCAACAACAAGATATATGGAATACCGTCAGCGGGAGAATCCGCTTTTATAGCTTACCGTAGAGATCTTTTTGAAAAGTATGGTTATAATCCTAATAGTATAAAAACCTATGATGACCTTCTAGCTGCTGCTAAATTCTTTAATGGGAAAGAAGACGGTCTTTTTGGAATTTCCATGAGGGGGCGCCGTGGACATCATATTGTTTATGGGTGGTTCCAAACATTATATCCAATGGGTGGTTCTGTTTTTGCGTCGGGAACCAATAATGTTACGATTAATTCACCCGAAAGCATTAAATCACTGGAGTATTTTGTTGATTTAATGCAGTATGCTCCAAGAGGCATCGAAAACTTTAGTCATGAAGAGGCTACAACTACATTTATGCAGGGGCAAGCAGCAATGTGGTTTGATGCTACTGCTTTAGCTCCATGGATTGAAGATGAAACTAAATCAATTGTTGCTGGTAAAGTTGGTTATATGGCTCCTCCGACCGGGCCTAGCGGTTCAGCAGCAGCAGTGGCTGGGTGGAATCTGGCAATCTCGTCTGCTTCTAAAAATAAAGACGTTGCTTGGAAATTCATTACCTATATGACAAGCCAGTTAACAGCAGCCGAATATGTTGAAAGTGGAGGAGTTGTTACTCGGACCTCTATTTTGAATGATAAGAATTTTGTAAGTCGGTATCCTTATTATCCGCAGATCGTTGAATCCTTAGAGATGGCAAATGTGTTAGTTGACAAAGGGATTGACTGGAGGCCACGGATCCCGGAATGGCCGAGAATTGGTGAAATTTTAGGTTTAAACGCTTCGTTAGTACTTACTAAACAATTAAACGCAAAAGATGCCCTTAATAATGCAGCCCGAGATATTAAAGCTTTATTTAAATAAATAATATACTTTTCTAGGGATTGAGGCGGATGGTTGCCGCCCAATCCCTAGAAGTATATAACGACAGAATATTGAAGATATAATGAGGTGACCCATTTTGAGAAAATCCAATAAAGCACCGTTTATTTGGTTGGCGCCGTCTTTAATTGTACTTTTTTTAATAACTATTATCCCAACGTTATTTCTTTTTTATACTTCTTCAGTAAATTGGGAATTGGGTTTACCATGGTCGGATAGGACCTTTGTTGGACTGCAAAATTATCTTGATATATTTCGCGATTTTTTATTCCAACAAGCTGTCAAACGAACTATTGTTTATACAGTGTTTTCAGTGAGTACTGAATTTGTTTTCGGTTATATAATTGCCAGTTTTTTATCAAGAAAATCTGTTCGTTGGAAAGGTCTTTTAATAGGGACACTAATAATTCCAATGACAGTTACTCCAAGTATTGCCGGACTTATTTGGAGGCTTTATTTCAACCCGAATTATGGTATTATCAATTATTTCCTCCATTTTTTCAAAATAGCTCCAGACTGGTACAGCTATTCGTTAGCAATGAGTTCAGTTATTATTGTAGATGTTTGGCAATGGACACCTTTTGTGGCATTAATTCTTTTTGCCGGATTAAGCGCTTTACCTAGCACCCCGTTTGAAGCGGCTTTAGTTGATGGTGCTTCTAAACTTCAAATAATGAGGTACATTACTTTACCTTTACTAAAGCCAATTATTTTAATAGCTATCTTATTAAGGGGTATGGATGCGCTCAAAATGTTTGATGTTGTTTTTTCGCTTACCGGTGGAGGGCCGGCAGATGCTACAGAGTTACTATCAATGTTAGTTTATAGGACTGGATTTTATCAAACTGGAATGATCGGCCTAGCTTCTGCGATCGCGGTAGTACTTTTGGTGGTTATTATTTTGATCAGTCAATTGTTTATCAAGATCTTGGGTGAAAAAAGGGAGGAAGTATGATGAGGCAAAAGATTCAAAAACGAGATAATGATACCCTCCTGGAAGGAAATTTGATAACCAGTCAGTTAGAGAAGAGAAAGCTCAATCTTTTCATTGATATTTCCGGAACAATTATTATAATATTTATTTTTTTATTTCCTTTTTTATGGATGGTAGGCATGTCTTTTAAAGATAGAATTCAAACATTTCAAATACCCCCGGCTTGGTTCTTTAAACCAACCCTGGAGAACTATCGAGACTTGTTTAGTAGGGAGATTTTTGGTCACTATTTTGTAAATAGTCTTCTGGTAGTTGCTTTTTCGGTTTTAATCTCGTTGCTGATAGCAGCTCCCGCTGCTTATGCTTTGTCCCGGTTTAATTTTAAAGCCAAAAAAGACTTTTCCTTTTGGATTTTAAGTGTTCGTATGGCGCCCGCAATCTCAGTTGTCATTCCATATTTTCTATTAGGTAGTCTAATTGGTATTTTAGATACAAAGTTTGTTTTGATCCTTAGTTACTTAACTTTTAATATTCCCTTTGCGGTATGGATGCTAAAAGGTTTTATCTCTGAGATCCCTATAGAAATAGAAGAGGCGGCGATGGTTGATGGTTACTCACGATTTGAAGTGTTTTATAAAATTATTATCCCTCTTACTGCTACAGGGTTTGCCGCCACAAGTATCCTTTGTATTATTCAATCATGGAATGAATTTACTTTTGCTTTATTCTTAACAACAACTAATGCGAGAACTTTACCGACAATAGTGACCCAGTTTTTAACTTTTCAAGGAGTAGTCTGGGGAGAAATGTCGTCTGCTGCAACAATTACTGTTTTGCCGGCAGTAATATTTGCGATTTTAGTACGTAAACATCTTATAACTGGCTTAACCTTTGGGGCGCTTAAAGAATGATTCAGATCTTTAAAAGTAAATTAATATTTATTTAGGTAGGGTGAATATTAATTAAAATATTTTAGATTGGGAGGGGAGCATTTATTAATGATACAAGCAGTAATGACAAAGCCGGGTAAAATCGAATTTAATGATATTCCAATACCTGAGATCAAAGAAAGTCAAGTTTTAGTAAAAATTTGGAGTATTGGTATATGTGGTTCTGATATTCATGTAAATCATGGCAAACACCCATATACTTCTTATCCAGTAGTTCAAGGGCATGAAGTTTCAGGAGAGGTTGCGAAAGTAGGTTCCAAGGTAACAGAATTTAAAGCCGGAGACAAGGTAACCATACAACCGCAAGTAGTTTGTGGTAAATGTTATCCATGCGTTCATGGAAAGTATCATATATGCGATGAGTTAAAAGTAATGGGGTTTCAAACTACCGGTGTTGCTTCGGATTTTTTTGCGGTGGACGCAGAGAAGGTTTTAAAACTTCCGGATAATATTAATTTTGATTTGGGGGCAATGGTTGAACCCCTTGCGGTCGCGGTACACGCCGTGGAAAGAAGTGGGGATAGTATTTATGGGAAAAAAGTACTGGTATTAGGAGCGGGGCCGATCGGCAATTTAGTTGCTCAAGTAGCAAAAGCTATGGGCGCCGCAGCAGTAATGATTACAGATCTAAGTGACTATCGGCTAGGAGTTGCTAAGTCTTGCGGAATTGATTTTTGTAACAATACTAAGGATCAAGATTTGGGAAAAGTTATAATAAATGAATTTGGGCCAAATAAAGCTGATCTAATCCTAGAGTGTGTAGGTGTAAATAGTACTATGGATCAAGCAATTAGTTACGCGCGTAAAGGTACGGATATTATTGTGGTAGGAGTTTTCGGGGATAAAATCCATATTGATTTAGGTCTAGTGCAAGATCGCGAATTACGACTGATCGGAACTTTAATGTATCAGGAAAAAGATTTTGTAAAAGCAATAGAACTTATCAAATTGAAAAGGGTTAAATTGGAGCCATTAATAACAGATCATTTTTCCTTTAAAGATTATATAAAGGCATATGAACATATTGATTTACAAAAGGATCAGGTGATGAAAGTTATAATATCTGTACATAGAAATTAAATAATTACTCAAAGAAGACTGAATTTTTTCCTTCTAGTAATCGGTTGTTATAAAATTTACGATTTTAAAAAAGGGAGGGGTGGGAGTAAGATGGAAAAGAAAATGATGCAAGCATATGTAATTGAAAAAGAACGGCAGGGAGTGGTTAAAGCAAAACCTATTCCTGAACCGGGAGAATCTGAAGTATTAATTAAAGTAATGGCAGCCGGATTATGTGGTACGGATAGCCATATATACCTTGGAGAATACTATTCGAGTTTTCCATTGACGCCTGGGCATGAGTTTTCCGGAATTGTTACTAAAGTTGGGAAAGATGTTAAAAAATTTCGGGAAGGGCAGCGAGTTGTGGCCGATCCTAATATCTTTTGTGAAAAATGTTGTTTTTGTCAACAAAACCTTCAAAACTTCTGTCAAGATTTTGAGGCGATCGGAGTCACGACTGATGGAGCGTTTGCTGAATATGTGGTGGCGCCCGAAGCTAGTGTGTTTTTGATTGAGCAAATGAGTTTTGCGGCAGGGGTTTTAGTCGAGCCCCTTGCTTGTGTAATTTATGGTCAAATGCGCGCCCGGCCACAATTGGGGGATTCTGTGTTAATTTTTGGCGTCGGCCCTATTGGCTTACTTCATTTGCAATTAGCAAAAAGAAATGGGGCAACTTTCGTGGTAATGGTAGATTTAAAAGAAGAGCGTCTAGCTTTAGCGAATAAGCTTGGCGCAGACTATATTTTTCTTAATAATTCCGAATTGGAACAGGAACTTAAGGAGAAATTCCCTTTAGGTTTTAATCTTGTAATTGATACTACCGGGGTCCCTGATGTAGTAGAAAAGGCGGTTAGTTTTCTTAAAAACTCCGGTAAGTTACTTATTTTTGGGGTCTGCCCACCGCATACCAGTATTAAAATAAGTCCTTATGATATTTACAAACGGGATTTAAAAATAATTGGTTCTTTTGCTTTAAAGAAAACTTTTCAACCAGCGATTAACATGATAGAAAGCGAACAAGTCGATGTTTCCTCTGTAATAGGTGAAGAAATAACTCTTGAACAACTTCCTTTTCAGATGAACAAGTTTATCGAGGGAAAGACTTTTATGAAAACTATTATTACAATTAATCAATAACAAAATACTCAAGTGCCATTAGATTTATTTTCAGAAGTGTTTTGCAACAAAGGAGGTAATCCCGTGTATGATGTGGTAGCTTTGGGAGAATTATTGATCGACTTTACACCATTCGGTAGTTCTGAAAGAGGAAATCAACTTTTTGAGCAAAACCCGGGCGGTGCTCCGGCGAATGTACTAGCGGCGATCAGCAAGCTTGGGAAAAAAGGTGCTTTTATTGGGATGGTTGGTCAGGATCAGTTCGGATCATTTTTAAGGGAAGTTCTTGCTGAGAATGGGATTGAGGTAAGCGGTTTGAAGTTTTCTAAAACGTACCAGACCACTCTTGCATTTGTACATTTGGATCAGGACGGTGACCGTTCCTTTAGTTTTTACCGTAACCCCGGGGCTGATCTGATGTTAAGTTCGGAAGATGTTGATTATGATCTCATTAAAAAGGCTAAAATCTTTCATTTTGGTTCAGTTTCTATGACGAAGGGACCTTCCCGGGAAACTACTCTTGCCGCGGCTAAATTTGCCAAGGAAAAGGGGTTGATAGTCTCTTATGACCCCAACTATCGACCTCCGCTCTGGAATAATATTACGGAGGCAAAAACAGTTATAAAATCGGGTCTAAAATATGTGGATATTTTAAAGGTTTCCCAAGAAGAGCTGGAGTTGATTACCGGTACGAATGACCTGGATAAAGGAACGGCTTCCCTTTATGAACAGGGTATTCAGGTGATTTTTGTTACGCTTGGTCCGGAGGGTTGTTACTATCGTTATCCCGGAGGGATTGGAAAAATGGCGACCTATAAAGTAAAGGTGGTTGATACCACCGGGGCGGGAGATGCTTTTTTAGGTGGAATTTTATACTGGTTTAGTCAACTGACTTTACAGGAAATTTATAAACTTTCTTTGAGCGAGTTGCGAAAGATTATCAATTTCGCCAATGGGATGGGAGCGTTGACCACAACAAAAAAGGGTGGTATTCCAGCCTTACCGAGTTTGGAAGAAGTTAACTTGTTGATTGGAAATCTTCATTTACGGAAGGACGATATTTTTTAGACCGATGCGTATGTTGGGAAATTACCTCTCATACGGTTAATTAAAGTATAATTTCGATAATGGATTGACAAAGAATAAATTAAATTGTATAGTATACCTAGTACCGTATGGAGGAGGTAATCTTATGAGAAAGGAACAGAAAAAAAGGTTCCTATCTTTCTTTGTATTAATAGTAGCTGTCTCTTTAATCTTTGTAGGAATTTTAACTTTAGGTAAAGAAGAAAAGGAAGAACCAAAGGTTGGAGGATTAGCTCCTAACTTTCAACTTAAGAATTTATCTGGCAACTTAATCGAATTAAAAGCTGTCTACAAAATAAATCGAGTAACTTTGGTGAATTTTTGGACGACTTGGTGTCCTCCATGTCAGAAAGAAATCCCCGAATTCGCCCGTTTCTATAGTGAATATAAAGAAAAGGGAGTAGAGATTCTAGCGGTTAACACTTGGGACGATAGTAGTCCGGAGCAAATTGGGGAATTTGCTAAAAAAGCGGGAATGGAGTTTCCAATTCTTTTAGATTCAAATGATAAAGTAGTAAAGAGTTATAGGATTAGAGGGGTACCAACTACAGTGTTTATCGATCAGACGGGTCGGATCAGAGAAATATTTGTTGGAATAATGACTTACGACCAATTAAAAGTGCGTATTGATAAGTATCTCCCGTCATAAAGAGAAGGGGATAAATGAATGATGGAAACACCAAGTATTTTTATTTCTTTTTTAGCGGGCTTGCTTTCCTTTTTTTCACCCTGTGTTTTGGCTATGGCTCCTGGTTATCTTGCTGTTCTTACGGGTTCCGCTCCTACTAATGAGCAGGAAGAAAATCGTCAACAGATGATCATTACGGCTACCATATTTATCCTGGGCTTTACTATTGTCTTTGTGCTACTAGGTACCGCCTTTTCAGCTTTAGGGCAAATGGTCTCTGGGTTGCGTGAAGTTTTTCTGAAGATTGGTGGTTTATTCCTTATTTTCCTTGGCTTATCGCAATGGGGGATTTTTCGAATCTTTCCTCTTCAACAGGAATTTCGATTTCATGTAAAAAGACCACTTACAGGGGTAATTGGTTGGTTTCTTGCTGGTATAACTTTTGCTTTTGGTTGGACACCTTGTGTAGGACCTATTTTAGGGATGATTCTGACTTTGGCAGGTAGTTCTGGTCAAGTAAAGACTGGAGTCTTGCTTCTACTTTTTTATTCTCTGGGGCTCGCTGTGCCTTTCTTTTTAATGGCGCTTGCTTTTCAAAAGTTCTATCATTGGTACAAAAAGATTTTGCCGTATACTAAGATTATTACTTTTATCTCTGGATTGCTCCTATTGGTCGTTGGTTTATTACTATTTACTGATCGGTTTAGGATGGTATCTTTCTTTTTAAACCGGGTCGTGGGAGGCAGATCGTTTGAAGAACTGTTATTCTGGCAAGCTAAATAACGTAATCGGTAATACTTACCCAGAAAGGATCTTTTTCACATATTCTTTTTTCAGCAAAAAAGATCTTTACCCACATTTTATCTAACTCATCAAGCTCTTCTCCTATGTTTAGCGGACTAATAGTATCTGGGAGCAAATCAAGAGCGTATTGAAAATGTCGGTGTTTACGATGGAAACGAGACATTAAAATCACCTCTGCCCAGAAAATACCTTGGTCGATTCATCCGTCACCGGCATGAGCGACTTGTCGACTCACCCGGTTTTTGATTTAAAATCACTTCGTGATTACAGAGGTCACCGGCATGAGCGACTAGGTAGCCAGCGTGAGCGACTACCTGAGCATTTAAAAAGGAATTCCACATATAATGTGGAATTCCTTCCCATAAATTTACATTTTTCTCTCGAATGCTACCGAATTTTTATAGGCCTAAATAGTTGGTGTTTGAGAGAAAAATATCAATAATATTTATCAATCAATGCTCTATGCTTTGCTGAAAAGGAAGAAATATGATTGAAAGACTATATTATTTAAGGATTAGAAAAGCCTTCGTCTATATGGACAAAGGCTTTTCTATATTATTCGAGATTTATCGTTTTTTTAAAATAGACCTCCTTCAGCTTTGGCTACTGGGACAGGAGCATTTATTTTACTTTCGGGGCGCTTTCTAAACTTAAAAAGAATAGGATATTATTAATGTGTTGGAGTAATTCATAGATTGAACCAGAGGAGGGTTAAATTATGTATTCACCCAATGATCAAATGCGTTTGGCAAGGGCCTATGTTCCTTTTCAAATATACTCTGAACGGTTGAACCCAATGGAAGGATTAATGAAAGGAACGATTTTCCCAGAGTTATACTTTCCTTACCGAGAGCACAAACGTTAAGGGGGCGAAGATAATGAATAGAGAACAGCTGTGTCAACTTAAAGAATTAATGGCTCTTGAGTTTACCGCTTTAGAATTGCATCTGTATCTTGATACCCATCCTACTGATCAAAGAGCTTTAATGGACTATAATTCGGTTGTTCAACAACTAACGATTGCTAGGCAACGCTACCAAGAACGTTACGGACCTATAACTTATGGCGAACCTAGCGCTTATCCTTGGCAATGGATTAATGAGCCATGGCCGTGGGAAATCTGTTACGAATAGGGGGTTTGTCTAATGTGGGTTTATGAAAAAAAACTACAGTATCCGGCAAAGGTAGGCCGCGCTAATCTACAAATGGCAAAGTATCTAATTACGCAATACGGGGGACCTGATGGGGAATTAGCTGCTGCTTTGCGCTATCTCACCCAGCGTTATAATATGCCGACCCCGCAAGCAAAAGGAATTTTAACGGATATCGGCACTGAAGAAATGGCCCATTTGGAAATTATTGCCACCTTAGTATTTAAATTGATGGAGAGGGCGACAGTTGATGAGATTAAGCGGGCAGGTCTGGGTGGTTATTACGCTGATCATGATAAATCCCTCTTTTATGTAAATGGTGATGGCGTACCGTGGACGGCTGCTTACATTCAAGCGAAGGGAGATCCAGTAGCTGATTTACATGAGGATATGGCAGCAGAAGAAAAAGCTCGTGCCACCTATCAATGGTTAATTGATCTTTCAGACGATCCGGATCTGAATGACACATTAAAGTTTTTACGAGAAAGAGAGATCGTTCATTTCCAAAGATTCGGTGAGACTCTCCAGATTGTCCAGGAATATATCGACTGTAAAAAGGTGTATTAATTTAAAACCGGCGCCGCCGGTTTTTTTGTGCGTGTCAACTGTAATTTTTAGTACTATTTTTTAGGTGAAATCAGGGAATTATAAATACTAAGAATGCTTATTTAAGAGTTGACTACAAAATAATGACTTGATGCTTGATATTGTTTTGAAGGTTAATATAACTCGTCGTTTAATCCCCAAGCGTCGAGCAGGGAGCAACGAGTATTGAAAATAGTAATAAAATTTCCTTATGTAAGAATTTCCCGGAGTAACCGGGGAAAGATAATAGTGGAGGTGAAAAGGTGGCAAAAAGAAAAAGGGTTGAAAATAAAAAAAAGAATGAGCTTGATAACTTGAAATGGGAAGTAGCTGATGAATTAAAGCTAAACGATGATCTAGCCCAAGGCGGCGATGAGCTAACAGTAAGAGAAGCAGGGAAGATCGGCGGGAATATGGTTAGAAAGCTGGTGGAGAAAGGTAAAGAAGCAATAAATGAAGAAAAAGAGCAAAAGTGATCATAGAGTAATCAAAAGGCCCTTAGGGGCCTTTTGATTTAATAAAGTAGCTTTTGATTTCAAAAAAAACGGAATGCATATTTCTGAAAGATAATTGCTAAAACTTTCTTTTTGCGTTATCCTATTATAAGGGTGATGAAGTTGGAGAACTGCCAGCAGCAGAAGTATTTTTTATCGACTTTCGGTTGCCAAATGAATGTTCATGATTCAGAGAAGACAGCGGGGATTTTAGAGAAGATCGGCTATTCTAAGGCAGCGACTGTAGAAGAGGCGGATCTAATTCTGTTAAATACCTGCTGTGTGCGGGAGAATGCGGAGAACCGTTTATATGGTCATCTTGGTAATTTAAAACCCTTAAAAACGAAGAACCCGGAGTTGATTATCGGGGTGGGTGGTTGTATGGCTCAACTACCATCGGTCCGGGAGAAGATTGCGGAGAGTTATCCTTATGTTGATTTTCTGTTCGGCGCTTATAACCTTCATCGGCTGCCGGAGTTAATTGCTAAAATTAAGGAGACCGGCAGTAGAATTCTCCAACTCTCTCAAGAGGAGGAGATTGTTGAGGACTTACCGGTAGTGAGAGAAGACCCCTATCGGGCTTGGGTTACGGTCATTTATGGATGTAATAATTTTTGCTCTTATTGCATTGTGCCTTATGTAAGAGGAAGGGAAAAAAGCCGAAGGCCGGAGAAGATAATTGCGGAGATTCAAGGACTGGCTAGTAAAGGGGTAAAAGAGATTACGCTCTTAGGACAGAATGTGAACAGTTATGGTCTGGATTTTCCAGAGGATGAGCGAATGGATTTTGCTGACTTGTTAGCGGCGGCTAATCGGATCAAGGGGATTACCAGAATCCGTTTTCAGACTTCTCATCCCAAGGATCTTTCGGACAAATTGATTATTCAGATGATGGCAGCAGAACATGTTTGTGAACATTTACATTTACCGGTGCAGGCCGGTAGTAATAAAATACTGGCGGCGATGAACCGGAAGTATACGCGGGAGTATTATCTTAACCTTGTGGAGAAGCTGAGGGCCAAAATTCCTAATATTGCGCTGACTACCGATCTGATTGTCGGTTTCCCCGGAGAAGAAGAGGATGATTTTCAAGATACTCTTAATTTAGTAAAAGAAGTGGAGTTTGATGCTGCTTTTACCTTTGCCTATTCACCGCGGGTGGGCACAAAAGCGGCGGAGATGAAGACCCAAGTGCCGGAAGAGGTTAAAATGGACCGTTTATACCGGCTCATTGAGGTGGTAAATCAACAGGCAAAAGCGGCGAATCAACGTTTGGAAGGCAGCAGTGAGACGATTCTGGTGGAGGGGCCCAGTGCGAAAAAGCAGGAGATCTTCGCCGGACGAACGTGTAGTAATAAGCTGGTGCTTTTTCCACCTAAGAGACCAAGTGTGGAACTAGTGGGCAAAGAAATTAAAGTACAGATAGAAAAAGGATTAACTTATACTTTGCGAGGGAAAGAAATAGATTAAGGGGGTTCTGGGTTGAGTCAAGAGACTCCCATGTTACGACAATATAAAAAAATTAAGCAAGAACATACTGATGCTATTCTACTCTTTCGGTTAGGCGATTTTTACGAGATGTTTTTGGAAGACGCCGAAGTAGCTTCGGAGGTTCTAGAAATTGTTCTTACTTCAAGAGAAGCAGGGCAGAGGGGACGAATCCCGATGTGTGGGATTCCCTTCCATGCGGCTAGCGGTTATATTTCTCGTTTAATTGAAAAAGGGTTCAAGGTTGCCATCTGTGAACAAACAGAAGACCCGAAAAAGGCTAAAGGTTTGGTTAAACGGGAGGTTGTCCGGGTGATAACCCCGGGAACGTTAATTGATGATCAACTGTTGGAAGAGAAAAGCAACAATTATTTAATGGCCTTAGCAGTGAGTGACGATTCCTACGGTTTGGCAGTAGCTGATCTCTCAACTGGGGACTTTTGTGTGACCCAAATTCCTGCCGATCCTTCTTTGATTTTAGATGAATTGAGTCATTGGCAACCAAAGGAGATCTTGGTTCCTGAGGATCAGGTAACGGAGCTGGCCTGGATTAAACAGAGATTTTCTATTATGTTTACCCTACGTTCCATTCGTGATTTTCGCTGGCAAAACGCTCAGGAGCGCCTGATTACTCATTTTCAGGTTTCATCTTTAGAAGGATTTGGCTGTCACCATTTGAAGGCAGCGATTGGCGCTGCAGGCGCTATTTTAGAGTATTTCTATGAGACGCAAAAAAGCCAACTGCAGCATCTGCTTTCGCTTCGCACTTATTATTTAGGAGATTTTATGCATCTTGATCAGTTTACGCGCAGGAATTTGGAATTAGTTCAGACCCTGAGGGAGAATAAAGTTCAAGGCTCCTTGCTTTGGGTGCTTGATCGTACAGTGACGGCTGCCGGCGGAAGACTGCTGAGAAAATGGATTGAACAACCCCTCCGCCTTCAAGAGGAGATTGAGGATCGTCTGGAAAAAGTGGAGATGTTTTACCAACATCATCAGGTCAGGGAAGAGACCCGGTCTTTGTTGCGGCGGACTTGCGATCTCCAAAGATTACTGGCGAAGCTGGCTTGTGGAACGATCAACCCTAGAGACTTGTTAGCTCTCAGGGGGACCCTTTCTTTACTCCCGGCGCTACGGGAAGAGTTAATCCGGGAAGAGATGGGAGCTGTGGCTGAACTGGTGGAGGAGATTAACCCGCTGACCGGTTTAGAGCGACTACTTTCTACCGCCCTGCGGGAAGAAGCGCCCGTGATCATCACGGAAGGCAATATCTTTTGTGAAGGGTATCATCAAGAACTTGATGCTTTAATCATTGCGACCAGAGAAGGGAAAGACTGGATTGCCGGTTTGGAACAGAAGGAACGGGAGCGAACCGGAATTAAATCATTGAAAGTTGGGTATAATCAGGTTTTTGGCTATTATTTGGAAGTGACTAAGGCTAATCAGTCCTTAGTTCCTGAGGATTACATTCGTAAACAAACCCTGGCTAATGCGGAACGATTTATTACCCCGGAGCTAAAAGAGTATGAAGAGTTAATCTTGGGAGCTGAGGAGAAACGTTCTGCTTTGGAGTATGAGTTGTTTTTAGAACTCCGGCAGCGGGTCCTCTCTGATCTGCCGACGATGAAAGGTATCGCCGAGATCTTGGCTCTGCTTGATGTATATGCCGGCCTTGCTGAGGTGGCGGTGCAAAACCATTACCTCCGACCGGAGATTAATCAGGATAAAAAAATCTTAATCAAAGAGGGTCGCCATCCAGTAGTGGAAAAGGTTTTACCTCCGGCTGGATTTGTCCCTAATGACACTCTTCTGGAGGAGAAGAATCACCGTTTGCAGATTATTACCGGTCCGAATATGGCGGGGAAATCTACCTATATGCGGCAGGTGGCTTTGATTGTCTTAATGGCGCAGATCGGTTCGTTTGTGCCGGCGAGTTTCGCCCAAATTGGCTTGGTGGATCGGATTTTCACCCGGGTGGGCGCTGCTGATAACCTGGCCGGCGGACAGAGCACTTTTATGGTCGAGATGAGTGAACTGGCTAATATCCTCCATCATGCCACAGCGGATAGTCTGCTGATTTTAGATGAGATTGGCCGGGGAACAAGTACTTTTGATGGTCTCAGTATCGCTTGGGCGGTTTTAGAGTATCTTTGGAACCCACACAAAATTGGGGCTCGCACCCTGTTTGCCACCCATTATCACGAATTAACAGTCCTAGCTAAGCAGTTAGAGGGGGTGGAAAATCTCAACGTGGCTGTGGCGAAAGAGGGTAAGCAGATTGTTTTTCTGAGGAAGATTATTCCCGGAGGAACCGATCAAAGTTATGGTATTGAAGTGGCGAGATTAGCCGGGATACCGGAAGAAGTATTGTCTAGAGCTAGTGAGGTCTTGCTGGAGCTGGAAGAGAAGGGGTTAAAAGAACGATCGCAAAAAGTGGCTGCCCATCAGGGCTCGCTTCGGCAATTACCTTTATTTTGCTCTGATGAACATAATTTGTATGGGGAGTTACTTAACTTGAACCTGGAAGAGGTTACGCCTCTGGAAGCCTTAAAGCTGCTTTTTCAATGGCAGAACCGGGTTAAGAAGAAAAAGGCCTGATCGGTAAGAGGGGGGATGGATGATCGCTAAGATTGCACTCTTAGATGAAATTACTATTAATCAAATTGCCGCCGGTGAAGTAGTGGAACGACCTTCCTCGGTAGTTAAAGAGTTAATGGAAAACTCGATCGATGCGGGAGCTAAAAAGATTGAAGTCTATTTACTCAACGGTGGTCGGCAAAAGATTCAGGTGGTCGATGACGGTAGTGGGATGGAACGGGAAGATGCCTTGCTGGCTTTAGAAAGGCATGCCACCAGTAAAATCAGGACGTTTGCCGATCTTAAAAGAAGTTATACTTTAGGTTTTCGCGGAGAGGCGTTGTCGAGTATTGCCTCGGTCTCCCGAACTACCTTGCAAACAGCAACCAATTCAGGGTCCCCTGGGAGTAAAATCCTAGTTGAGGGGGGTATTTTCCGTTCTACGGAAACAGTGGGTGTTCCTAGCGGGACCAATATTATCGTGGAGGATCTCTTTTTCAATACCCCAGCCCGCTTAAAATTTATGCGGAGTATTCCTTCAGAAGTAGGTAGTGTTAAAGAGGTTGTAACTAGTATGGCTCTAGGTTACCCTGAGATTTCCTTTCGTCTTGTCCATCAAAATATGGAGTTAATTCATACTTTGGGCACTGGAGATTATTTACAAACTTTAGAGCAGATTTTTAGCGCAGCAATTTGTAAAGACTTATGCCCAGTAGAAGGGGATTATGGCCCTCTTCGTCTTACTGGTTTTATTGGTCGTCCCAATATTGCTCGAGGGAACAGGGGACAGCAATATTTCTTTTTGAATCGCCGTCTTTTTCGCTCTCGACTAATCGCCGCCGCTGCTGAAAAAGCTTATGATACTTTGTTACCGGTGGCCCGCTTTCCCTTTTTAGTATTGAATATTGAAATACCCCTGGAGCTAGTAGATATTAATGTTCATCCCACGAAGATGGAAGTTAAGTTTAAAGATGAAAAGGAAGTATTCCGTGGCGTATTGGCGATCATTCGCTCAGGGTTAAATGCTCATGTTATTGACTCCCCCTGGATACCTCGCTATCAGACCCCTGATTTTTTAGTAAAAGAAGCTACTGATCGTTCCCGGACTTCTTCGTTTCTTCCTCTGAAGACCATGGAGGAAGCAGCGGTTAAAGATGGTTTTGGGCAAAAAGAATTAATACCGAATAAAGCAGCAAGCGCTTTACACCAACCACAGCAATCAGTAGAGGAGGTATCTGTGGAAACTTCTTTCTCTTTAGAACCTTCCACTGAGAGTGGAGAGGAGGATTTGGCGAATGGTATCTTTAAACTATTCGATACTTATCTTCTGTGGGAGGATTCCTCAGACCTGGTGCTTATTGACCAACATGCCGCCCATGAAAGAATTATTTATGACCGGCTTTCACATAATCAGAACCAAAAGATGCAGTATTTTCTCACCCCGCTCTCCATCGAACTCTCGGTTGAGCAATTGAGTACCGCCCAAGAAAAGGGGGAGATTCTTCAGGAATTAGGATGGGAGTTTGAAGAGTTTGGCGGAGAAGCAGTGCTCCTACGTTCTGGTCCTCAGGGTTTTTCGGTGGAGCAGGTAGAGGATTTATTTATTAGTCTCCTTGATGAGCTGGGGAGTAAGGAGAGTAATCAAGAGGGCAACCCGAAGGAACGTCTCCTAAAAATAATGGCCTGTCGGCAAGCGGTGAAAGCCGGAGATCAGCTAACTGGGCGGGAAGCGGCGGCCCTGATTAGGAATCTTCGGAAAACGACTGTTCCTCAAACTTGCCCCCATGGACGCCCAACTATGGTAGCGATCTCGAAAGAGGAGATCGAAAAGATGTTCAAACGGAGGTAACAAGATGCGACCTCTAATCGTAGTAGTGGGTCCGACCGCAGTTGGAAAAACCGAACTTACAATTAACTTAGCTTTACATTTATCCGCTCAGATCATCTCCGGTGACTCGATGCAGATTTATCGTGGAATGGATATTGGAACTGCTAAACCATCTTTGGAAGAGAGAAAAGGAGTTCCTCATCATTTAATTGATCTGGTCGCTCCTGACCAGCCTTTTACCGTAGTTGACTATCAGCAACATTACAATCTAGTTAAAAGCAGACTTGATGGGGAGGGGATCCTTCCCATTCTTACGGGGGGAACCGGACTCTATCTTCGGGCGGTGACTCAAGGTTTTGTTTTTCCGTCTACTCCTCCTAATTTTGAGTTGAGAACTAGTTTACGGTTGGAAGCCGAAATTAAAGGAAAAGAGAGTGTTTATCAACGCTTACTTGAGCTTGATCCGGTAAGCGCCGAGAAAATTCATCCTCAAGATCTAAAAAGAATTCTTCGCGCTTTAGAGGTTACCATCACCTCAGGTCAACCCTTTTCCCAGCAGCACAAGGCGCGCAGGACAGTCCTACCGCCAAACATCATCTACCTCGGGGTGACAAGAGCAAGAGAAGAATTATATGCTAGAATTAATCATCGTGTTGAACAGATGATCGCAAAGGGTTTACTTGAAGAGGTAACCTCTCTGCTTGAGCAGGGATATGGGGTTACGTTACCATCGATGCAAGGATTAGGTTATAAAGAAATGATCCCCGTAGCGCAGGGTCGCTCTTCTTTAGAGGAAGCGATTGAATTAATAAAGAAACGAACACGGAATTACGCTAAACGTCAGGAAACTTGGTTTCGAAGAGAACCGGTGGAAAAATGGTTTCTCTTAAAAACAGGAGAGGAGGAAATTTGTTATAAAAATATCTTAGCTTATTTAGAAGGTAGATTAAACCAAGTGTCGAATAGTATATGAAAGAAATTCAATGGTATGGTTGTTATATTATGGAGGTGGAATGTTATGAGTAAGCCCATCATTAATTTACAGGATGGATTTTTAAATCAAGTCCGGAAAGAGAGTGTTCCAGTCACCATTTACCTAGTCAACGGCTTCCAGCTCAGAGGCTTGGTAAAAGGTTTTGATAATTTTACGGTGATCTTAGATAGTGAAGGAAAACCTGAACTAGTCTATAAACACGCAATCTCAACGATTATACCCTCCCGTCCGTTGCGGGAGTTTAGCGGCGAACCCCGGATCGATTAAAGAGAGTTTTAAGAAAAGAAAATAGAAATTTCTGTTTTACCGCAAGAGGAGAGAGGGTAGCAAAAGTCTGCCCTTTTTTCATCTTAAAATAAAGGTGGTGTTTCATGCGCATTATAACTTTAGGACCAGAAGGAACTTTTTCAGAAGAGGCGGCCCTTCTTTATCAGAAAAGGGTTTGCGGTCAGTACGATCGGAAACTGATCGAGTTCTCCACCATCTTAGGCTGTTTCGAAAAGTTAGAAGCCTATCTGGTGGAACGAGCTGTTCTTCCGGCCGAAAATATGGTAGATGGGATCATTGGCCTAACTTTTGATCTCCTTCTGGAGAATCACGACTTTGTTAAAGTCTGCGATGAAGTACATGTTCCGGTTAGACATGTTCTTGCCAGTAAGATGGGGCTTGTTACGGAAGTAAAGGAGATTCTTTCTCATTCCTCAGCTCTCAATCAATGTGTCTATAAGCTTTCCACTAGTTTTCCTTCAATTCCCCAGACTCCGGTTTTATCTACAGGGGAAGCCGCCTGCCGAGCAGTAAAAGAAGAAGGAATCGCGGCTCTTTGTTCTCCACGAACCGCGCGCCGGTATGGACTAAAAATTATTCAGGATCATATGGAAGACTATCAGCAGAACCAGACTCGGTTTTTAGTATGTGGTTTGACCGATAGTCCACCGACGGGGCGGGATCATACCTTGCTGGCGGTAAGAATGGGAACTAATTATCCGGGACAACTTTTTGAAATAACTAAATATTTAATGGAAAATCAGATTGACTTAACTTTTGTCCAGTCCCGACCCTATAAAGTAAAACCCCAAGATTATGTCCTCCTTTTTGAAATGACTGGTCATCGGTCTGAGATGAGGCTTAAAGAAGCTTTCGCTAGAATTGAGGAATTTGTTAGAACAACAGGGGGTTGGAAGAGAATATTAGGGAGTTATCCGCGGAGAGAGAGAGAGGAGCTTTTGTTTGAAGGAGATTGATGCTAAAGTATTAGATTTTGTAAATAAATCCGAGCAAAATTTGCTTCCGCTTTTTGCGGACTTTGAAGAAACGGCACTCTTTAATCAGGCTAAAGTATTGACTGCTTTTAAAGAGGAAAGAGTGGGAACTCATCATTTTACTTCTTCAACCGGATACGGGTATGGGGATTTAGGCCGGAAAACACTCGAGCGGGTTTTTGCCCGGGCTTTTGGCGGTGAGGCGGCTTTGGTCCGACAGCAGATCGTCTCTGGAACTCATGCCATTAATCTGTGCCTATCAGGACTTTTAAGACCTGGTGATCAACTAATTTTTGCCACTGGTTTGCCTTATGATACACTACGGACAGTTATTGGATTAAACGGAGCAGCCCGGGGGAATCTTCAGGAATATGGGGTAACTGTTAAAATCATCCCTCTCTTACCAGACGGGAGTATTGATCAACAACTTCTTTTGCGCGAAGTCACTACAAAGACTAAAATTGTGGCTTTCCAGCGTTCTTGTGGTTACGAGTTTAGACCTTCTTTTACTATTCAACAACTGGCCCTCGTTTTTTCTGCATTAGGTCAACTAAAAAGGAAGCCAATTATCTTTGTTGATAACTGCTATGGGGAGTTTGTCGAACGACAAGAACCGTTAACAGTAGGAGCAGATCTAATTGCTGGTTCTTTAATTAAAAATCCAGGCGGCGGTTGGGTCCCTTCTGGAGGCTATATTGTAGGTAATGATGACTTAATTAACCAGGTTGCTTGCCGACTATATGCTCCCGGACTTGGAGGGGAAGTTGGACCGTCTTTAATGAATCTCCGCTTATTTTTTCAAGGATTTTTTGATGCTCCGCACCGGGTCTATGAGATGTTAAAGGCCGCTTCTTTGTTTGCTGAAGTTTTCCAAAGGCTGGGTTTTACTGTAGAGCCGGATGCCAAAGAGAAAAGAACCGACGTGATCCAAAGAATTGACCTTAATTCGCCCCAAAGATTACTTGCGATTTGCCAGAGTTTGCAGCAAATTTCGCCGGTAGAAAGTTATTTGCACCCAGAACCTGCGGAGATGCCCGGTTATAAGGAGAGAATTATTATGGCTGCGGGGACCTTTATCACGGGTTCAACTAGCGAATTATCCGCCGACGGACCTTTTAAACCCCCTTATAGTCTTTACGTTCAGGGCTGTCTCTCTTATCTCCATGCCAAGCTAGGATTGTATTATATTTTAAACCAATTAAAAAGTGATTTTTTTAAGAAGGAATTAGAAAAAAAATCGGGAATATAAATAATTGTCTAATTGAGACAGGAGTGATCAGTTTGAATTCAACGATTGTTACTTTAATCATAAAGGTTTTACTGGCGGTTGGACTTATTATTTTTTTATATAAAGATGCTCGGGCTAGAGATTATTCTTGGTTCATGTGGACGTTTATTCCAATAATCACGTTCTTCACACCTGGACTCGGTAGTTCGATAGTGACGATTATATTAATTTTAGCGCTCTATTTAATATCAAGACCTAAAGGAAATCTGGCGCTCTGCCCACATTGTAAAAAGAAGATCCATACGATTTTAGCTTTCTGTCCTTTTTGTCGTAAATCTGTAAAAAAGGAGTGCCTACGTTGTCATGATACGGTAGATTGGGATGTTGGGCGTTGTCCTCATTGTGGTTCCACTAACCTTACGAAAAGTTAGTATTTTAAAGATTTAATAGGTTTAATTTGACAGCTACCACTTGCGGTGGCTGTTTTCAATTAAAGTTTTATGATTACCTTAAAATGGTAAACCATAAAGAGGGCAGTATTGTTTAAAAAATCGTAAGATATGTTAGGTAGTCGCTCACGCTGGCTACCGCCCGCGCACATGAAATGATAAAAATTTAAAGCAAGGTGAGTCGACAAGCCCCAAAGGCATCTTTAATTAGTTGTTCACGCGTCTACGCGAATGCTATCTATTAAGGGGAGATTAAAATATCCTTTATGATTGTTGGAAGATTATTTTTGGCTACTTTGTTAGGAGCTTTAATTGGGCTGGAAAGAGAAAAACATGGACGTCCGGCTGGTTTACGAACTCATGCCCTTGTTTCCTTGGGTTCTTGTTTGATTATGCTACTCTCGGTTTATGGGTTTCCCAGTAATATATCACGAGATCCAGCCAGACTGGCGGCTCAAGTGGTGAGTGGTATCGGCTTTTTGGGAGCAGGCACCATTCTGAGGGAAGGAACAAGTATCCGAGGTTTAACTACCGCCGCCAGCCTTTGGGTGGTAGCCGGAATCGGACTGGCGATTGGCGCCGGCTTTTATTTAGCCGGAGTGATTGCAACTGTTTTTTCCGTACTAGTGTTAGCTTATTTAGATAATGTGGAGAAAAAATTTATTGCGACCAAAACCGAAATAATTCAGGCGGTTCTTTCAGATAAACCAGGAGTGCTGGCGGCCTTTTGTCAAGTTTTGGGGAATAATGGTTTAAGTATAAAAAGCATCAATTTAGAGCTTGATGAAGAAAATCAAAAGGCTCTAATTTCCCTTCAAGTAAAGGGACATAATATAGTCAGGGAAAAAATTCTTGAAGAAATATGTTTATTACCTGATATCTTTAATGTAAAATGGAACTAGTTGTCTATGGCGCCCTTATTCTCACCTGAAGAATAGTGAAAAAAGAAGGGAGATAAGATGATGGGAAGAGTAATACCATTTCCCACGAAAAAAATGGAGGTTCCGGTGGAGAAATCTCAGGAATTAACCGATATGATTATTAAAGATAAGATTTTAGCAGGAGAAGCAGAATTGGTAGGTGTTTTTAATCAGAATGGTTTTTTGTGTTCATGTTATCGAATGGAGTTTGATCACCAATCGTATTATGTTTTTGATTTAACAACTAAGGACTGAAAATTAAAATTTTGGAAGGAGGAAGAAGCCAAGGAAGAAGAGAATACATATAAAGAAAAAAGAAAAGGGGGAATGTGCCATGTTTCAGGTTAATGGTGATGATCTCTTGCGGGCCTTAAAGAAATTTAAGAGCCTTGCTAAGCAGGATCTTTTAACTAGTGAACTTACATCTGACCCAACTTTCTGGCAAACGCACGCTGAAGCTCGCCGGACCGAGTATACCAGATTAATTAATCTGATAGAAAATTCCGGAGTAGAAAAAGCGTGCGTTTATGCATTAAGAGCGTATAAAGCTCATCAATTATGCGTTGATTCGGAAAAGACCGGAGAACAAAAAGGTTCAGAGCAAGCGATAAAATTGTTTTTCCAGATCATCGGCCTCTCTCCCGAAGATTTAAAAAGAATGGGAGAGCAGAAAGAGGAAGCAAAGGATTTTACGGTCAATTCTTCTTTTTATAATGAATATCAGCTTTCTCAAGAGCAAATTTAGGGAATAACAATTTTTGTTAATAGACCGCCTATCAAGGCGGTTTTTCTATTTTTCTGAGCTTGTTTCACTTTTTTCTTCAGACCATAAGCACCTTATTGGGGACCAGCATATACTGTACTAGTCCGAGATCTCTATTTGGATCATGTGTCGATTCA
>DHOO01000039.1:19833-50308 GCA_002409975.1 Firmicutes bacterium UBA5388 | reverse complement strand
TGATTACTAATACTCCATGTGTGCCGGTGGTAGCCAGCGTGAACGACTTGGTGCGGTTATCTCCCAGTGGGATTTGGTCGGAGAAAGGAGGCAATGGATTTATGGAACATGACGTAAGCCTGAAAGAGGAAAAACAGGTTGCTGAGGATCTTAAGAAAAAAGAAAACCAGATAGAGGAAGAAGAAGTAGTAGTTACTTTGGAAAAACCGAAAAAAACTAAAAAGACTACTACGAAGAAGCATAAAAAGGATGAAAATCAAGGTAATAAAAGCGCTAAAAATGAGAAATTATCTATTAAAGAGGAGGAGTTATTAACAGCTGTTACTGAAAGTAAAAATAATCTTGAAAAAAAGGGAACAGACTACTCGTCTGTTAATACTTCTGAACGGAATAGTATTTTGATGCCGGATCGGGTTCAGGTTAAAGTAGTTGAAAGTGCTTTAGTACCGGCTTTAAATGATGATTTTGATCCTTCAGTTACCAAAATACGAGTTAATCCGCTTATAAATGAATTATCTTCAGATCAAGGAGTAGCAAAAAATTTTCAAGGGGCTGAAGTAACAGTTGGGGAAACCACTACCCGGGTAAACGCGGTGGTAAGACCAACACAACTCCCTGTGCCGGCAGTCAAAATAAGAAATATTGTTGGTGAAGTTAGAAATGTAACTGCGGAAGTGATCAAAGATAAGGTTATTATTCAGGGAATAATTCACAAACAGGTCTTCTTTGTGGGCATTGATGGTATAGTTAGACATTTTTCCGAGGATGTTCCTTTTAGTACCTTTGTTGATATCCCCGGAGCAGAACCGGGAATGAATGTTCAGGTCCATCCGCTTATTGAAAAAATCTTATTTCATCTGTCAGCAGATGGTTTATCTGTTATTCAAAAAATTATTCTCGAAGTATTCGTGAAAGTAACCCAGTTTATTCAGGTTGGTTTGGAGTTAGGAACAGGTCCTCTCCTACTTTTACCTAGAGTTGTAGGAGAAGGCGCCAAACAGGAACTGGTAGAAACAATAGAAACTCTAACAACTCCAGCTTTAAAAATAGATGAAATTAGGGGAGAATTACGAAATATTCAAACTGATGTTATTCCCGATAAAGTAATTGTCCAAGGTATCATCCATAAGCAAATTTTCTTTGTAGACCTGGATAATTTAGCTCGACATCAAGCCGAAGATGTTCCCTTTAGTTTGTTTCTAGATATCCCGGGGGTGGTTCCCGGTGTCGATTTACAAGTGCATCCGCTAATTGAAGGAATCTTCTTTGAACTGTTGTCACCTACCGAGCTTAGACAGAAAGTAGTTGTTGAGGTTTTTGTTAAAGCGACCGAAGCCATTCAAGAACGGGTTGTTGTTGGTAGTGGACAGCTCTTTAAAGTACAACAGGTCATTGGAGAAGGTCAAAAACAGGTTTTAAATGAATCGGTAGTTACTTTAGAGCGTCCGGCAATTAAGGTTCGGGAAATTACTGGGGAAATTAGAAATATTACGGCCCAAGTTATCCCCGATAAAGTAATAGTGCAAGGGATCATTCATAAGCAAATATTTTATATCAGCACTGAGAATATTGAATTCCACCAAGCGGAAGATCTTCACTTTAGTCTCTTCATCGATATACCAGGCGCCGCTCCTGGGTTAAATGTTAATGTCAAACCGCTTATTGAAACGCTCCTTTTTAACCTGGAAGATGAGACCACTCTGCGGCAAAAAGTTATTATCTTGGTTAATGTCGTGGTCACCGAGAGTGTTCAAATACCGCTAGTGGTCGGAGAATTTGCCTTATTTAAATTAGAGCAAGTAATCGGAGAAGGGTTTCGCCAAATCTTAGTGGAAAGGAGGGAGAGAGTTCCAGTTCCAGTAGTCCGTAATGTTGTGGTCGAGGTGGTGGTTCCGCCTGCAGGCGTAGTTAGCGGTCGTCAGCAGATTATTGTGGAGAATGTAGTGGAATTACCGCAGCCGGCTATAAAAATAAAAGAAGTCCAGGGACAGATTACCGACCTGCGGGCGCGGGTGATATTTAACGATTCTGTAATAATTGAAGGGTTTATTAATAAACAAGTCTCGTTTGTTGGTGATGATGATATTGTTCGTTCAATTACTGAAAGAATTCCTTTTTCAATTCTGGTTAATGTTCCGGGTATTACCGCGGATACTCCGTTTACTGTTTCAGTAGAGCTGGAAAACATCTCCTTTACTCTTTCACCAGACGGTCGTTTCCTCAGGCAAATAATTGTCATTAATGCGGAAGTTACAGGAGAAGGAACAGCGCCTACTCCCTTCCAAGTAGTGACAGATGTAACCGGACCCGGAATTGTTACCAAAAAGGTTTTAGTAAGGGCCCCCATTCAGACACCAACAGGAGTTGAAGTTAGAGAATTTTTTGTGGTGACAGACGTTTCAGGTCCTGGCATCGAACGCGTAGAAAAAGCCGTGGTGTTCCTGGATGTGGTTGATGATGGTAATCCTAATCCGGTTCCAATTGAAGTAGTTACTGATGTTATTTTTACTGTAACTCCTCTTACTAATTAATTTTTGAAAATGGGCTGTAATGGCCCATTTTTCATGATCGAGGGAATTGCATAATTACCTTATGCTTGTATTTGACCAACCCAGAAATCTTAAAGAAAATAATTGAATTATGCAATTCCTTAGATAAGAAATGAGCACAATCAGGGAATAGTTCATATATTATATTAGCAACCGATGGGGTAGGTAATCTGAGGGAAGGGGGAATAGCATGGAGCTAGTTCTAATTGGCGCCCTTGTGGCTATTATCGCCCTGATTACCCTTTGTACGATCTGGTTTTTCTGTCTCCATAGCCATTATTTTACACTTGAAGAGGATTTTACCGTTGATGAAATGGCAAAAGCCGAATCCTATTTTCCGGCGGAAACCATTGGCCTAGTGAAACATTCCGGAGAGGACCGGGGGAAGAAGCATCTTTTTACCACTGGATTGTTGGACGATCAAGAAACGCTGGAAAAGAAAGAAGAAATTGATTTAGAAAACACTTTAAAGATTGACGCTTCACCTAGCTCTAATTTGCATCGCTTATGTACGGTCGATAGTCAGTGTGAACGACTAGATCAACATCACCCTTCAGTAAAAGTCTTGGGTCAAGAGGAGATCGATGGAGACGACTACTTTGCGGAAGAGTTGGTTAATACCTTACAAAGAACGGAAGAAGAAAAGAGCGTGGACACTCAAGAGGCAGCGAATGAAGGCAGACCAAGAGTAAAAGAGAATGAAGACAATGTAAAAAACGAGATGGTAAAAGAACAAGCGGAAAAGATTCGGCTCAAGATGGTTTTAAGGAAGTTTCCGTCGAAGATAAAAAAAAAAGCCCTTGGCAGAAATACCAGCAACTCTTTTCCACAGAGAACCTAGCCCTGGGGAAGCAGCTCCTGTAGAATTTTCGGAAGGAGGAGATATATTAATGGATCCATTGGTGCGGGCAGAAGTGGTCATTGGTGAAGGTACCAAGCAGTTACTGGTTGAAACTAATCTGACTTTAACTAGAGCAGCAATTAAGATTAGGAATATTACGGCGGAAATTCGTAATTTGGCCACTGAATTAATCCAGGATAAGATCATTATCCAGGGTGTGCTCCACAAACAGATTTTCTTTGTTGGTGAGGATAATGTTGTTCATCATCAGGCAGAAGATGTTCCCTTTAGCACTTTCATCGATATTTTTGGGACTGAGCCGGGAATGAATGTTCAAGTGCAGCCAGTGATCGAAACCATCCTTTTCTCATTAATCACTCCGACATTACTCCATCAAAAAGTTGTTGCTGAATTTTTCGTGAAGGTTACCGAGTCTAACCAACTTAATCTCTTAGAGGGTACCGGTCCCCTTGTGCGGTTAGATCAGGTAATTGGGGAGGGTACGAAACAAGAATTAATCGAAAATACAGTTATTCTTAATGTTTCTGCAATTAAAATCGATGATATAACTGCTGAAATCCGTGATTTAACGATTGAAGTTATTGAAGATAAAGTAATTATTCAAGGGGTAATCCACAAGCAAATCTTCTTTATCGGATTGGATAATGTTGAATATCACCAGGCAGAAGATGTTGAATTTAGTACATTTTTAGATATCCCTGGAGCAACTACTGGTATGGATGTGGTTGTGGAACCTACGATTGAGTTTATTCATTTTGAACTTCTGGATGAAGAAACCTTACTACAAAAAGTTGTAATCGAGTTCTTTGTTAAGGTAACTGAAAGCATTCAGATTAATGTAGTGTTAGGCCCAGGCGCTCTCCTTAAACTTGATACCGTTGTTGGTGAAGATACTAAGCAGTTATTAGTGGAGAATACCATCGTCCTTTCCCAAGCAGCAATTAAAATTCGAGAAATTGTTGCTAGGGTAGAAAGGCTAATGGCAGAAGTAATTGAAGATAAAGTGATAATCCAAGGTGTTGTTCACAAGCAGATCTTCTTTATTAACGAGAATAACCTGGAAATTCACCAGAGTGAAGATGTTCCCTTCAGCACTTTTGTTGACATTCCAGGAGCAGTGCAGGGAATGGACGTTCGGATTAAGCCGATAATTGAAACCGTTCTTTTTGAATTGTTGGATAATATTACCCTCAGGCAAAAAGTGGTAGTGGAGCTTTTTATTAAAGTTACCGAGTCTCAACAATTACAGGTGCAGGTAGCTGCTCCGTATGGTCCATACTACTTCTAGATAATTCTCCCCCCGGAATACAGGCCTTGATTTTATAAAAGGCCTGTATTTTTTTTGACATTCACTTACATATACATTTAAGAGTGGAGAGCTTTACTAGGGAGGACAGGCTTAATGGTCAAGCGATGGAAAAAATGCTACCCAATAAAGGTTAGTGTTCCCTGGTCTTCTGGGGAAAAGGTTAACCTGATCGATTTGACTGTTAAAGATCTCTCCGTGATCTGGGGGCAGAAAGATCTGCGACTGACCATAGATCTAGAAAGAAGTATACAGTATATGATCGGGAATAATGAAATTAAAAAAAAGAAAGATCAATTTCGTTATCAAAAAGATCTATTAATCACTCCAGAATTAATTCGCTGTCAACCAATTCAAGTTAAAGCCTCTGCAGATTATTTTGTCATGGTAAATAATGGTGGAGAGTCCTACTTAGAACAAGGGGTTTTACTTCAAATATCAGCCTGGGAAAAAAAGAAGGCAATCGGTGAGGCCCCATTAACAAGCAATACTCTCAACATTTTAGGACGTTACCTTTATGATCAGGGGACGCATGTGGAGACTAAATACTTGGTTATACCTGAGATTGAGGATGCAAGCCAAAAGCTAGAAGCTAATATTATTGAAGAAAATATTTCCTTAATACCTCACGGAATTAATTTTCAAGGGAAACTTCTAATTATTTTTGCTCCTAAGTTAAAACTGATTTTTCCTCTTTCTATCATCATCCCTAAAGATGTCCCCGCTGGTAGTGAAATAGAGGGGAAAGCTAGTGTCAATCTGATTAAAATCGTAGAGGAGAAAAAAGTATTGCTTATAATCAAGATTGAATGGTGGATCACCCAGGATAAACCTTTACAGGTTTTAGTGTCTCCCCCGGCAGGAGATGAAATTTATTACCTATGGGAACTGGTCAATCAGGAAACTAGAATTTTAACTAAAGAGTTAAATCTAAGGTTACCTGAAAAAATAGAAGTGATGGAGCAGGTTCTAACTGGAGATCTCCAAAGTAAGATCTTTATTGAAGAGAAAGGGTTGCTGTTTGTGGGGAGCCTTGATTTAGACCTATTTTATATTGACACGGGCTATAAAGAAAAATGTTATCAGGTGAATATGCCCATCGAAAAATGGTTGGAGATCTCAGTACAGCAAGGGATGGAGTATAAAGTGAAAGTTAATTCGGTACGGATTAGTCAACTCCGCTTTGTAAATGAAGAAGAACTGTTACTACTTGTAGAGATCGATTATCTGTTGACAGAAATAAGTAGACGGGAGAGCGCGTTATCAGTGCCAGCCTTGTCCAGTACGAAGGCGACAATTTTGTTGGAAAAGATCATTACTCAGGAACCAATTGAGTATTATGTAGAGATCCCCCTTTATAAACCCATCGATTTCGTAGAGAGTAATCAGTTGTTATGGAGAGATGGAGTAACTGAAGGGAAGATAGAGTCTGGGGAAATCATGATTAAAGTCGAACCGCTTATCATGTGGCAGTATATAAATAAAGAAAAGAAGATAAAAGTGGTAGAAATTAACCCTTCACTATTTTGGGTCCATCATTCTTCATATTCAAAGCTAGGGACCCTGGCAAGGGTAAAAATTGAAGATAAGCGGATGGATTTAAAGCAAAATAGTCAAGGAGAGCTCTATTTACAACTGCTGGTTACAGGTAATCTTGCCATTACTAAAGAAGAAACCCGGGAAGTTGAAGTGAGCAAGACGCTAAGTATTCCAGAAAAACCATTTCTTCCCGAAAAACGCTCTCTCTTAAAATGGGAAGAAAAACTATCTTTATATCCGAGAGAGGTGTTAACAGTTCAGTTTTTTTTAACCAATTTTCGAAGAGTAAAAACGGAAAATATTTTTTTATTGGAAGGTGAAGTTTTTGGAGAAATTATTTATTTGGGGAATGATGGAATCCCGTATTATCATCGCATTAAAAAAGATTTATGGGCAAAATTACCGGAAGATCTTGGTGACAGTCAAGTAATAGTTCCAGTGCTAACAGGTTGGAGCTGTCATCCCTTACCAAACTGGAAGTGGGAACAAGGGGGAGTGTGGTGCGAAATCGCTTTAGGTTTGTTATTTTTTTCTGTAGAAAATACCTTCGAGGAGGTGAATAAATGAAGATCTTGATGCAGAACAGGTCCTCTGTATTAAAGATGCTGGCGGGCGATAGTGTGCAAATGAATAAAACCAGGGAAGCATTGATCCAGTTAGGAGTGGAGGTGGATGTCAAGACCCAACCGGTGGCAGATTTTTCTTCTTATGATCTGGTCCATCTCTTCAATATTATCCCGATTGAAGAGACTTATCAGTATTATCATAAAGCTAAAAAATATGGAGTACCGATTGTTCTTTCTCCGATTTATTGGGATCCTAAAGAATTCTTAATCAATATTGATTCAGAAAGAAAAGACCATTTTCTTTCCTGGTGGGCGAAAACAAATGAATTACGACAAGAAGTTTTGGATGGAGTTGATCTTTTATTACCGAATGGTATTGTTGAACATCAGCTGCTTGTAGAGAAATATAAGTTAGTGACTCCCTATCAAATAATCCCTAATGGGGTAGATCCGGTATTTTATTATGCTAATCCAGATAAATTCATCAAAAGATTTGGGATTAAAGATTTTCTTTTGTGTGTTGGGCGTATCTGCCGCCGTAAAAATCAAAAGGATTTGATTAAGGCCGCCAGAACCCTAAATCAGAAAGTAGTTTTAATCGGTCCGATCAATGATTACCAGTATTATCAAGAATGTAGACAGGAGGGGGAAGGAAGCGTCAGATTTTTGGGCGCTCTTAATCAGAGTTGGATTTCTTCGGCTTATGCCGCTTGTGGACTACACGCTTTATCTAGTTGGTATGAGACCCCTGGTTTGGTAAACCTCGAAGCGGGACTAGCCGGATGTAAATTAGTAACAACAAATCGTGGAACAACTAGCGAATATTTAAAGGAGATGGCCTGGTATTGTTCACCAGAACCCCATTCGATCAAAGATGCTCTACGGAACGCTTTATATTCTCCCCCCCATTCTGGGTTAAGAGAACACATTTTAGCCAATTTCACCTGGGACCGGGTAGCAAGACTTACTCTACAAGCCTACCAAGAGATTCTTGGCTGATTAAACTTCGTAAAAACCATCCATTTCCGTTTTAAAGTTTAAGTAAAGAAGGGCAAAATTAATGTGGGGTGCAAATCTTTGCGACAAAGAAAGGATAAACGGAGGAATGATCAGAACAAACTAATTGCTCAGGTTCATCTATTGAACAAAGTATTAATGAGATATAATATTGAAGGTTTAGTGGATTTACTTTCCAAACCATTTCGCTTAGTCTATTTAAATTTTATAGCTGGTATCGCTAGGGGTTTTGGTATTGCCATTGGCCTTACCTTGATTACTGCAGTTTTTTTATCAGTCTTAGCGAAAATCGCCAGCTTAAATCTACCAATTATCAGTAATTTTATTGCCCGGATTGTTCGTTTAGTAAATGAGCAGCTTTCAACGCTCCCTTATTAATAAGAGGGAATTGCATAATTACTTAAGCTTGTATTTAACCGATCTGGGAAATGCCTCCTTTGTTGATTCACCCGCCTTTGATTGACAATACTTTGTAATACTGTCGGTAGGCGGCATGAACAACTTGCTTGTCGATCAACGTTAACTTTTATCTTATTATTTTTGCTCGGACCAAGTGGAAGTTAACGTTGACGACTATATAGTGTTTAACTAATATTCGAGGGGAATGTAATTTCCGAAATTTACCACCAAGAATATATCGACAATCCCTAGTGGGATTATCAATATATTAGTCCGAATTCATGACATCTATAGACACCAGGGGAAATCGTGAAAGCTTGCGGTAGCGTTTCCCCTGGTATAGATCGAATAGTCACGAAATCAGATCTGTGGTTAAATCTTAAATAATCGAATTATGCAATTCCTTGAACAAAGGAAAATGTCTTAAATATAAAAAAGGATGGTTGGTTTATGCTTAGTAAAAAGACGATACGTAGATTTGAGAAAAAGCTCCGAGACGAGTGGGTGAAGTTAAGTAAAGTTTTGAAACATAGCCAGGAAATGGGACTTGAACAGAATTTAAAGGAGTCGGTAAGTGAGTTATCTGCTTATGATAATCATCCTGCAGATCTGGGTTCAGAGACTTTTGAACGAGAAAAAGATTTAGGGCTTGCCAACACCATAAAAGTAAAGCAGGCGGCAATTGAAGATGCATTAGACCGTATTAAAGAGGGGAAATACGGAGTCTGTTTACGTTGTGGGCGACCAATTGCTGAAGAAAGGTTGGAAGCGCTACCCCAATCTTTAACCTGTTTTGATTGCCAGCTACATCAGGAGCAAGAAGAACCTAATCAGAGATACCGTCCGCTCGAGGAAGAAGTACTAGCTTACCCTTTTGGCCGTTCGTTTACTGGTGGAGATGACGAAAATGTGGAATTTGATGGGGAAGATGCTTGGCAGGCGGTCGCCCAGTTTGGCACCTCTGAGTCACCTCAAGATTTAGGAGGAAATGTCAGCTTTGACGAAATGTATTCGGATGAACCACGGGGGATCGTTTCGATGGTAGAAAACGAACAGGTCCAGGAGGAGGGAGCGGAGAGTAAGCAGTGATCAGCTATGAGAATTTTAAAAATTAGGTTGTGAAAAAAACGCCAAAACTTGGCGTTTTTATGCTGTTTGCATGTGGAAGACAGTTCATCATAGAAAAAATCCAAAGCGCTATTGATTCTGCTGCCGGTATCGATTGTAACCCCGTTAAAGAAAGGTATCTATTTGGCATAAAAAGCGAAAGAGTGAGAGGGGGCATTCGCGCTCTCTCTAATTAGCTTTCCAGTTTTCTGATGATTCCAAGCACCAACTCTTTAGCTTCTTCAAGGTTGCTAGGGTCCACAAACTCTGCGCGGTCGGTAGGCCAATGCCAATTAGGTAAGAGTTGTTCTTGGTCGAAAGCCATTAGGGTCATGGTGGGGTAGCCGCGCATCAAAAAGACAGTTCCATCGGTGGTCAGAAGGTTATAGGGGAGGAACTGAAGGTCTATTTTCTTTTCTTCAGCAGTGCTTTCGGCAAAAGAAAGAAGTTCCAGGGAGGAATTTTTCGCGCCGAGAATCCCTTCTTGAGTGACTGCTGTTAATTTGCCTATTCCTAAATTGTCTAGGTTAATGATAAAAGTGTCTTTTGGTGGGTGATGGCTACGGAGGAAATTTAAAGCCCCATTAGTTCCTGATTCTTCTGCGCCGGTAGCAACTAAAGTTACCGTAGTGGTAAGTAAGGGAAAACGGGCAAGTACTTTGGCAACCTCCAAAAGGACAGCTACGCCCGAAGCATTATCATTTGCTCCAGGGGTATACTCACCGGCTAGTTCTCGGTGAGCTAGAAGAATTAAGGTCAGGAAAAGGTAAATAACTGAAGGCAGGGATAAAGCCCATAATAAATTTCGTGAAATATTAGTAAATACCCCCAAGGCGTAAAGAATAACCTGAATACTCATCGCGCCCACCATTAAAAGATAAGTTCGCCGAAAGCTTTTGACCATTTTTGGAGAAAAACTTAAAGCTGAACGGGAAGTATCATAATGAGCGGTAACTATTACTTTTCGAATAGTTTTACTGCGAGCTGGAACTGTGGCAATTATGTTTTGGCTGCTTTTTTTAGGAATTAGTCTTGATAATAAAGGGAAAGTGCTAGATTCAAGATAAAATCCTAAAAAAGTAAAAAGGGCGAGGATAAATCCCCAGTTAGGGGTTGAGGGAAAAATCAGAGCTGATATAATGAAAAGGAGATAAATAAACCCAAAAACCCAGGAAAAAGAGGTAACTGCCTTAAATTCTTCCCCTTTTGTTTCAAAACTCATTTTTTCAAGTTCGTCTTTAATATAGTCAGCGGCTTTTCTTTCTTGGGTTGTACAAGAACCGCGGGGACCTATTTCTTCCGCTAAAAACTTTACATGGTTATAAGCTTGAGACATATTGAACCCCCTGTTCTTTTCCGTATTTTTACACTTAGTCCTAAGTTTAAATACGACAAGGGGGTAACTGTTCCTTCTTTTCTTTATGTTAAGGAAAATTAATAAATGAAAAAGGGAAGAATGAAGGATTAAAATGGTTATTTGCAGAAGTATTAAGTTTGAGTGTATTTGGAACAGGGGTGAACTCATGTTAATTTTGGGAGTAGATCCAGGCACGGCGATTACCGGCTATGGATTATTGGAACAAAACGGAAATCAACTCACAGCTAGGAGATTTGGAGTGCTTAAAACGTCTTCTGACTCTTCTCTTTCAGAAAGATTAAAAGAAATATATAATAACATTATTGATCTGGTTATAGAATATAAGCCAGAAGTAATGGCTGTGGAAGAACTATTTTTTAATAAAAACTCCAAAACCGCTTTAGCGGTTGGTCAAGCTAGAGGTGTGATTATGTTAGCGTCAGCAATGCAAGGCGTCAAGGTAGCCGAATATACTCCGTTGCAAGTGAAAATGGCGGTGGTTGGTTATGGACGAGCAGAAAAAAGGCAGGTTCAGGAGATGGTAAGAGTGTTATTAAGATTAGATTCTGTGCCTAAACCTGATGATGCGGCTGATGCTCTGGCGATTGCCATCTGTCACGCCCATTCCTGGCGGTGCGATCGTCTGACTAAGGGGGGAGGGTAATGATCGCTTTTTTACAGGGTAAAGTAGCTGGCATCAAGGAGAATGCTCTTCTGTTAGAAGTAAATGGAGTTGGATTTCAGATCTTGATGCCCTTATCCGCGTTACAAGAAATCAAATCAGGAGAAACGTTACTAATTCATACTTACTTAGCGCATAAAGAGGAGGCAATGCTTCTTTATGGGTTCTTAAGTGAAAAGGAAAAATCCTTATTTACCAAGGTAATCAATGTTTCTGGAGTCGGTCCGAAAACAGGTTTGGCCATCCTTTCAGTTCTTTCTGTGGAACGGTTTTGTCAAGCGATTATTGAGGAAGACGTAAAGACGATTTCTAGCGTGCCGGGGATTGGCTTGAAAATTGCCCAAAGATTAATTTTGGAATTACAAACAAAAATTAAGAAAGAAATGGAAATATCCCCATTTTATCAAAGAATTCGCCACTCTACGCAGAACAATAGTGATGCGGTAGCAGCTCTGGTGGCTTTAGGTTATCAACAGACAATGGCGAGTAAAGCAGTAAATGAAGTGGAAAGTAACAGTCCTAAACTTAATCTCCAGGATTTAATAAGGGAATCTTTAAAACTTTTAATGAAGCAGTGATCTTTTTAGAACCAGGTTAACAATACAGCTTAACATGGAGTAGACTGAGACTTTTAGGATCTTCAATTGGAAAGGACGGGGTGAGAGATGGGGGTAAACCAGATTATTCGTTTGTGGACAGAAGAGGGGTATTTTAATGGAGGATACTCGACTAGTTACTCCTCATCCTCGGCAAGAGGATACGGAGATTGATAGAACGATCCGACCACGTAAAATAGAAGAATACATTGGTCAGACTCGGGTGAAAGAGAATATGCAGATTTTTATTCAGGCGGCCAGAGAAAGACAAGAACCTTTGGATCATGTCTTACTTTATGGACCCCCTGGTTTGGGAAAAACTACTTTAGCGCATATCATTGCGGCTGAACTTGGAGTTCAGATCAGAGTAACTTCTGGTCCAGCAATTGAGCGATCTGGTGATTTAGCAGCGATTCTTACTAATTTGGAGAATAATGATGTTCTTTTTATAGATGAGGTTCACCGCTTAAACAGAACAGTAGAAGAAATACTTTATCCGGCAATGGAGGATTTTGCCCTCGATATAATCATTGGGAAGGGCGCAAGCGCTCGTTCAGTCCGGATTGATCTTCCCCATTTTACTTTGGTGGGAGCAACGACAAGAGCTGGGGCGTTATCAGCCCCCTTGCGTGATCGCTTTGGAATTATTAATCGCTTAGATTTTTATTCAAAAGAGGATTTAGAGCAGATCCTTACCCGGGCAGCTAAAATTTTAAATATAAGCATAATGCCTACCGGAGCGGAGGAGTTGGCGCACCGGGCTAGAGGCACTCCGCGGATTGCTAATCGTTTGCTAAAACGGGTACGAGACTATGCTCAAGTTAAGGCCGAAGGAATCATAACTTCAGAGGTGGCGGCAGAGGCTTTAGCTTTATTAGAAGTGGATGAAAAAGGATTAGACCGGGTTGACCGGTTAATGTTAGAAACGATTATTTCTAAATTTGATGGTGGTCCGGTAGGTGTCGAAACGCTGGCCGCTGCTACCCAGGAAGCGGTCGAGACGATTGAAGATGTCTGCGAACCTTACCTGATGCAGATTGGGTTTTTGCAAAGAACTCCTCGGGGACGGGTAACTACTAGGTTGGCTTGGGAGCATTTAGGGTTAAACTGTGCTCATCGAGAAGAAACTAATCAAGGAGAGTTGAGGCTGTAGTTTAAAGAAGGAGCGTTTATCTTGGATTTATTACTTCATACTTGCTGCGGACCATGTGCTACCTACTCTACACTGTATTTAGCGCAGAAGAAGTTTTCCCCGACTATGTATTACTATAATCCTAACATTCATCCTTACAAGGAATGGGAAAAGCGAAAAGATTCTCTTCAAAGTTTTGCCGGGTTAAAGCAGCTTCCTTTAATCATCGAAGAAGAATATGAGTTATCTGAGTTTTTACAAAGGACGGTCTTCCATGAGCATGAGCGTTGCGGCTTTTGTTATCAGATGCGGTTGGAAAAAACAGCTTTGAAAGCTAAGGAGTTAGGTTTTGCTTGGTTTGGAACCACCCTTTTAATCTCTCCCTATCAAAACAGGGAACTGATTTGTAGTATTGGTAGAAAATTAGCGCAAGAGCTTAACCTATCCTTCTGTGACGAGGATTTAAGACCAGGTTTTAGGAAGAGCCAGCAACTGGCCAGGGAATTTGAGCTATACCGTCAGGGATATTGTGGTTGCATCTATAGTGAGCGGGATCGTTACTATAAATCTCCTTAAGCGCAACCAAAATAAGTAAACAAAAAGGGGGTCTTTAAATGCCAAATCCTTCTGGCGCATTAGGACGCCTATTTATGGTCACTGGTTTGTGTTTGCTCTTGATCGGAATTCTTTTTCACTGGGGAGGGAAAATTTTTGGTTTAGGTCGGCTTCCTGGAGATATCTTGATTCGTCGCGGTAATTTTACCTTTTATTTCCCTTTGGGAACCTGTATTCTTCTTAGTATAGTTGTTAGTTTGGCCCTAGCCCTCTTCTCGCGGAGGTGACTGCGTGGGACTTTATCGCAGTGAGGGGATTATTCTGAGAAGCCGGGTTTTTGGTGAAGCTGACAAAATCATTACAATTTTTACTAAAGAGAAGGGTAAGATTGAAGCGGTGGCGCGGGGGGCTAGACGACCGAGGAGTCGACTGGTGGGCGCTACTCAACAATTTACTTATCTTAAAGCTCTTGTTTTTGAAGGAAAAGGTTTAGATCAATTGAGCCAAGCTGAGATTGTTAGATCCTTTGCCGTTCTCCGGGATGACTTAATAAAAATGGCCTATGCTTCTTGGTGGTCCGAATTGCTGGATGTTTTTTTACCTTTAGAGGAGGTAAATTCCGATGTCTTCCTTTTTTATCTTGCAGGATTGCTTGTTTTGGAGAAAGTTCAAGAACCGGCTCTGGTCTCTAGAGCATTTGAATTGCGTTTTCTAAAATATTTAGGCTATGAGCCGGTCTTAGACTCATGTGCGCGTTGCGGTAGAGATTCATTTGTATCCGCCGGCTTTTCTTCCGAAGAAGGAGGGGTGATCTGTCAGCGGTGTTATCAAGATAAACCGGTAAAGTTGATTCCTTTATCTGGTTCAAATCTGCAGTTACTTAAGGAGTTATACCAAGCGGATTTAAGGATAGTGCACCGTTGGGATCTGGATCTGGCAAGTGAGATCGAGATCGGTCGCCTGCTTTTTGCTTTTATTGAATATAGAGCCGACAAACCTTTCAAATCATTGTCATTTTTACAATCATTGCTTTGCTGGGAATGATTTTCTTTTAATTTATTAAATTGACAGGTCTTGCTCTTCTTTGTTATACTTTTATATTGAAACTAAGCTTCCGCTGGAAGAGGATGATATTTTTGTTAAAAATTAAACTTTTCCCTGCTTTTTCCCGAAATTACCGGATGGTTTTAGCATTTTGCGCCTTTTTACTAATCTTTAGTGTGTCATTAGGATATGCAGCCTGGATGGAAGATCCATCTTTAGCAAAACAAGTTATTGATCAACTTGTAAGTAAGAAATTCTCTGCTCTAGCCGTTAAGATGAGAGCAACTAACTGGTTAGGACAACTAAGGATTATTTTTTTTAATAATTTAACAGCCACCTTACTAATTATTATAAGTGGAAGCTTACTGCCGATTCTCCCAGTGCTAATAGGGATCATACCCAACGGTTTTATGATCGGTTTAATGGCTGGCTTCTTTGAATATGAGAAGGTTTTACCGAAAAGTAGTTTCTTTTTGAGTTTGCTTCCTCATGGAATTTTTGAATTACCTGCAGTTTTACTTTCGGCTACGGTTGGAATGGTTTGGGGGGCGCGGAATTGGCGGAGTTTATTCAAAGATCGAACTTTCTTTTCATTTAGTTCCCACTTCAAAAAGGGCCTTTCTTTTCTTCCGTTGATTATTATCCTTTTAATTATTGCTGCTTTAATGGAAGTTTTAGTAACACCAAATCTGTTTGCGAGCTCTCAATTTTCTTAAAGTATTTTTTTAAAGTAAGAACTCAAAAAGTTATCCTTAAATAAAGGAGGATCTAAAATGGAACAAGGAAAAAATCCTGAACCCACGACGACTATGGAAAAAATTGTATCTTTGGCGAAAAGAAGAGGCTTTGTTTTTCCGAGCAGCGAAATTTACGGGGGGTTAAATAGTTGCTGGGATTATGGACCGTTAGGAGTTGAACTTAAAAATAATGTTAAACGAGCCTGGTGGAAGGCGATGATCCAAGAGCGGGATGATATGGTCGGTCAAGATGCCAGCATTCTCATGCATCCTCAGGTATGGGAAGCTAGCGGTCATTTGCAAGGTTTTACCGACCCATTAGTGGATTGTAAGAAGTGTAAGCAAAGGTTCCGGGCGGATCATTTATCTACAGAGAATTGTCCGCAATGCGGAGGAGAACTTACTGAACCCCGAAATTTCAATTTGATGTTTAAAACCTATATGGGACCGGTAGAGGAACAGGCGGCGGTTGTTTACTTGCGACCGGAGACTGCCCAGGGGATATTTGTTAATTTCCAAAATATTTTAACAACTACTAGGAAGAAATTACCCTTTGGGGTAGGACAGATTGGTAAATCATTTCGGAATGAGATCACTCCCGGCAATTTTACTTTTAGGACGAGAGAATTTGAACAGATGGAGATCGAGTATTTTGTCAAACCCGGAACGGATGAAGAGTTTTATGCTCATTGGGTTAGAGTGCGGTTTGACTGGTATAAAAAATTGGGGATTAACCCTGACCGTCTGCGCTTGCGAGATCATGCCCCTGAGGAATTAGCTCATTATGCTAAAGCATGCTCTGATATCGAGTATTATTTCCCGATGGGTTGGTCTGAATTGGAGGGTATTGCCAATAGGACTGATTTCGATTTAAAGCGCCATACGGAGTATAGTGGGGACAAATTGGACTATTTTGATCATGAAACCAATGAACATTATATTCCCTATGTAATAGAACCTTCAGCAGGAGCCGACCGGGCGACGCTGGCTTTTTTAGTTGATGCCTATTACGAGGAACCAGATAAAGATGATCTTCGAGTGGTTCTTAGATTCCATCCTACCATCGCCCCGATTAAAGTCGCAGTTCTTCCCTTATCGAGAAAAGAGCAGCTTACCGGGTTAGCAAAGGAAATTTGTAAGGACTTGAGGAAACATTGGGTGATTGACTATGATGACGCCAAATCAATCGGCCGACGTTACCGCCGACAGGATGAGGTGGGGACCCCCTACTGTATTACTGTGGATTTTCAATCGCAAGAAGATCAAGCGGTAACTGTTCGGGACCGGGATACCATGGAGCAGACTAGGGTTTCTTTAATTGAGTTGGTATCTTTTCTCCATGAAAAGTTAGACTAACGAAAATATTTATTTATTAAAAACAAAGTGGCTGAGTGGAAGCCACTTTGTTTTTGGGAAAATGTTACTTGTTAACAGTAGGGCGGAGCATATCTAACATTCCTAAAACTACATGCGCGAGCCCAAAACCGATGATTCCTGAACCGAGGCGGCTACGGCGCATAGTTGCTCCCAGCCCGGAGACCACAGCACCTAAGCCGGTTACAATCCAACTGGTGGTGGTACTCTTCATGCTCACACCTCCCATTAATATTCTTCCCATTTGCGGATGGTGAATGCTGTCCAATTTTTTACGGGAGGATTCTTAAAATTTAGGAGATTTGAGTATGAAGTTCCTCAGTTGGGCTGTAAAGCCTCTTATAATATTCTCTCACCATCCGACGGGCAGAAAATTCTTCAGTTGAGGTCTTAATACTTACTCTCATCATTTTTTCCCATTGCTGTTTATTATGATAAAAAGTTGGGATTACCTGTGTTTTTAAGGTTTGATACAACTCTTTTAAATCGTGTTTATCCTGTCCGGGTCCAACGTAGCCATCTCCAAATTGCCAACCGTTAAGTCCATGCTTACAACCTTCAACCCACCAACCGTCTAAAGTACTAAAGTTTAAAACGCCATTCATTGCTGCCTTCATCCCAGAAGTAGCACTGGCTTCCATTGGACGTTGGGGATTATTAAGCCAAACGTCACAACCACGAGTTAGAAGGACGCCTAAACCCATGTCGTAGTTCTCCAAGAAAACAACCTTTCCGGGGAATTCTTTGGTTAAGGAAACAATGTTAGAAAGAACGTTCTTACCTTCCTGATCTTGAGGATGAGCTTTTCCGGAAAAAACCAGTTGCAGTTGACCGCTGTTTAACAAAGGAATAAGCTGGGCTCGATCTCTAAAGATTAAGTCTCCCCGTTTATAAGTGGCTGCACGACGAGCAAAGCCGATTAAAAGGGCATTCGGGTTTAATTTGTGACCAGTGTGTCGCAAGATTTCTGTTAACAAACGTTGTTTATTTATCTGATGGACTTCTAAGATGGATTCATTGTTACGAAAGGCCTGGTTAATCCTGGGATCCTGCCAGGCGCCTTGATGGACGCCATTAGTAATGGAGATAATGGGCGAGCAATCGGAAAACTTCCGCCACATCTTTCTTGCCGTTTCTCCATGTAGCTTGGAAACAGCATTGGCTAACCGGGAGAGTCTTAAGCCAGCGACGGTCATATTGAAAGGGTCTCCTCCAATCTTTTTCATCTGCTCATAGGAGAGACCATTATAGGCGCCAACATAGGAAAGAGCGGCATGATGATGGGATTCGTTTCCGGCTGCCACCGGAGTATGGGTAGTGAAGACAATCTCTTCTCTGGTAGCTTTTAAAGCCTGTTCAAATTGGAGTCCGGAGCTCATCTTTTCTTTAATTAATTCCATTCCGGCCAAAGCAGCGTGACCCTCATTAAAGTGATAAAGATCGATCTTTAATCCCAAAGCTCGAAGAGCCCGGATCCCGCCGATGCCAAGAATAATTTCTTGCGCAATCCGATCATCGTTGCTTCCTCTGTATAAGGAGTGGGTTAGCCAAGGTTCGTTATTCTCCGGAAGATCGGCGTCTAAAAGATAGAGCGGCACATTGTTAAAATGATCGACCATCCATACTTTACAGGTTACGGGTTGATGTTTAATTAACACCTTTACTTTAACCCCAGTATCCTTTAGAAAATCGAAATTATACTCGGGGAAAACATCATAAGGTATTCCCTCGTTATTAAGATACTGGCAAGTATAACCTTTGCGCCATAAAATACCAACACCCACCACAGGGTAACCTTCGTCATAGGCCGCCTTTAAATGATCTCCGGCTAAAACACCTAAGCCCCCCGAATAAATCGGGAAATCTTGATTAAGCCCGAATTCCATACAGAAATAGGCTACGGTTGGAACCTTCTTCTCTTTCGCGCTCATGTATTTGCCTCCTTATAAATATATAATAAAAAATGTAAATCATTTTACGCACCCTTTACACGAAAATCGAGCTAATAAACTAGATGCCAAATAAAAGCCCAGCTAAATATAAGGGGTGCGAAATGTAAGATATAATAAAAAAGAAGGTGTAAATAAACATAACTAACAAGGCAAAAAATTATCGGTAACTGATTCTTAATATAACATAAAACCCCTGCTAAACAAAGGTTTAATTATTTCCAAATTTACATAAATGTCATTTTCTAAATGGAGAAGAAGTTAATCTTAAGATGAAGAAAGAGATTACGAAAGAAAAAACAGTATAAATAATTTGTGACCAGAAAAAATTAAATTGAGAAGGAGGACTAAGATATGATCTGGAAATTTTGGCTGACTCTTATCATCTTGGCAATTTTATCAATTAATCTCTATTTAACAGCTGCTGTTTATGTGGATGCAAAAAAACAACGGAGCTATGTATTATACCTCCCGCCAGCAGTTTGGGCTTTTGTTTCCTTTTTCTTTCCTCTCAGTGGATTTTTTATTTATTGGTTAATGCACCATTCTACCCTTGTTCCCCGAGAAAAAAGTCGGTTTGATTACTGATAATCTAAATTTGGGGCATACTTTAGATACTTATTTCGCTTTTCTTTCTGTTAATAAAAAGGAGATGAGTAAATGCATTCAGTTAAAATCCATGCCCCAAAAAATCTAAACTTTACTAACCCCTTTTTGCATCTTTGGTATCCCGGATATAATGAAGCTTTTCAGGATTTTGAGGTTTCCGGTTGGAATGACTATGGCCCCAGTTTTCACTTAAACCTGAAACGTAATTATTTTTGCTTTAAGTATGGGGAAAGACGGAACGGAGAAATAATTTGGGAGTCGGTGGAACGCTGTTACGGCCAACATTTAGGAGCAGAAGTATGGACGGTAGCAGAGCATAATGAAGTTTATCCGGTCAAACCGGCAGAGACGGTCGGTTCAACACAAGAGTATTTCCGAAATATTAAAAATTTGGGGAGAAAAAACAATTATCTGCCAGACACGGATGTGACAGGTCAAGGTGTCATTTCCATGTTAGGAGCGAATTATTTACAAGACGGAACCACCCTCTTCGGCTTTTTTCATCCGCGAGCAGCTCAAGTATATTTGATTGGTAATTTTAATGATTGGCAATCCCCATATCATTTGAAGCCAGAACCAGGGAAATTTTTGCCGATGAAGCGATACCGGGGATACAAAGGAGAACCTAATATCTGGTTGCTTAGAACTGGACTTCCTGAACCAGGAGATCCAATGAAAAACACCTATCAATTCCTGATTGTCGGTGGAGTACCTTTAAATGAACAACAAAAACCGATCAAAATTGCCCAAGATCCCTATGCTCGTCGTTACGGAAATGACTATAATCAAAATAATTGCCAGGTGATCGATCCTTCTGGGTATCAATGGCATGACCACTCATGGACGACTCCGCCGGTTGATCGTTTAATCCTCTATGAACTAAATGTCTATGGGTTTACGGATCAAGATCCGCAAATGCCTGAGAAAATTTCAGGCACTTTTCGCGGGACGATTCACCGGATTAAGGAGGGTTATTTTAATGATTTGGGGGTAACGGCCTTAGCATTAATGCCAACCTCTGAAGCGCCCAGCACCTTGAGTTCCAGCCGACTAGGCTATGATCCCTGTGGTTTTATGACAATTGAACGGGATTTTGGAACCTGTGATGATTTTCGCTCCTTAGTGGATACAGCTCATCAACAGGGCTTAGCAGTCATCGTCGATCAGGTTTTTAATCATACTTCTAATTATTTCAATCCCTTGTGGGAACTGATTACAGATGGCACTCCCGGCGGTTTTTATTTTTCAGGTTCGACTCCCTGGGGTAACCGGGTAGCTACTGAAAAGGAAGAAGTTCAAAACATGCTCGTTGATGCATGTAAGATGTTTATTCTGGAATACCATATTGATGGTTTCCGTTTTGACGCTACTCACAGTTATTGGATGGATCATGCTTTTCTCCAGCGCTTGGCTTACGAAATCAAGGACCGGGGTTTTAAACCGGATTGTATTCTCATTGCGGAAAACCTGCCTAACGAACCCGATTTGAACTTGAAAGGCTATAATGGATATGCTCAATGGTGCGACGCTTTCCATGACAAAATTAAGGCCTTACTTAGGGAAGGGGTTTTTCGTGGCTGGACAGATAACTCCCCAACTTATTTGGGAAGCATCTTTTATTTTAGCAAGGATTTTTATGCTGCTCATACCAATAATGTAATTAACTACTGTGAGAGTCATGATGAAAATAGTGTGCCTTACGAAGTGGCGACCAAAGGCGATGGCTTGATTTGGGAGGAAGCTAAAGAACGTAAGTCGCGCCTGGGGCTGTTTGCGACGATGGTTGCTTTGGGTCAGCCCATGATCTATATGGGACAGGAGTTCGGGGTGGAACGCCCCCGCAATCGAGTGGATCTAAATTGGCCCCAATTTTTGCAACATAATTCTTATTATCAATGGGCTAAAGGTTTAATTAATTTGCGTCGTCGTTATCCGGGGCTCTGCATCTCGGGTTATGATCCCCAGCAGGAGGGGAAGTTTGATTGGATTTTAGGTCCATGGTTAGAACAAAAATACGGCGGAGGAAAAAATGTAATTGGCTGGACGACCAAACCTAATGATTTATCCTGGGAAAGAATGGTGGTAATTTTAAATTTCGAGCCTTATGCGGTCACAGTCGATCTGAAGTTTCCGCTCCCTGGATTTTGGATTAAACTTGCCGATATAGATCAGATTAATGATCTTCCCCCCAAGAATTCCAATTCCATTACTCACTCGGCCACAATCAGAACGGAGGGTCAATTCTCCGACTTCACCCTTCCATCTTCCAGTGGGTTCATCTATAAATGGGAAAGTGACCTTGACTAGTGATTATCGCCATTGAAGTATACATAAAAAAAAGGAAGGAAAAAAGATTTTTACTTTAAGTGGACTGTATATCCTCTCTTGTCTTTCTCATATAATACTCTTACGAGGGGGGTAGACCATGTCCACGATCCAAATAGGAACGGGGTCCCTCTTTGATTTAAGGTTAAACTTAGAGGAAGAGATTACCCGTTGGAAAAAAGATGGAGTTCAATTAAGCATTGAAGAGAGAAAATTCGGAAAATTTAATTTTCTGGATTTTACGATAACCAAACCAGAAAAAACTGACAATAAAAAAAGCGAAGAGACTTTTCGTCAAAATCTTGCTTTAGTAGTAACTAACCTTTTATTAGGTCAAGTTTCAAAAAGCTTACTGCACAAAATGATAAGGATTGACCATCCTTACCTTTCAAAAAAGGAAGCAGAAACCCTTTGTCAGCGGGTAATCTCGACCTTAACCGAAGCTGGGAAGAAGGAACGACTTTACCGCGTGCAACAAGAGGTTCGAACTTTTCTGGATGAAAATAACTCTATTTTCTTGGAGGGATTTTTCCGTTTTCGGTTAAAGGATTATTTTTTTGAACTTAAGGAGAATTTAGAAGGAGCGATCGATGAACTAATAGCTGATAAAGAATACCAGGAGTTTATTAAGCTCTTAAGGTATTTTGTGGAGATTCAGGATCCGAAAATCATTGAGGTTCATGTGCTCTTCTATTCTACGGAAAAATTTCGTCTTTTGGACGAAGAAGAAAAACCTTTAGAACAAGATTACCTTTTAAAAGTACTGGGTGATCTCAAAGATGAAGGGCTAAAATATGAAGATTTGCTCCTTAGCGCTTTAATCACCCTTTCCCCCCAGAGAATTATTCTCCATCACTCGGAGAAAACCAATATTGTAAAAACGATTGTTAATGTTTTCAAAGAAAGAGTAACTTTCTGTCGAGACTGTGAATTGTGTCGGAATACAGAGGAGAAGAAATAATCCCATAATGGGATTATTTTTTTGCTCTAAATAGTTGAAATAATATTCCGATAATATTATTATATAAAGGGAGTTACATAATTACCCTAGGCATCCATTTAACCACAATAGATAGTGATTGACTTTATTTAGCTATCAATATTTTGTGGGTAAATCTTATGCAATTCCTTAATGTAAAAAAAGGAGGAATAGTTTAATGGTAAAGAAAAGGTTCTACCGGATTTTACCTCTTGTTTTAATTTTATTATTCTTGGCGGGCTGCGGGAAGTCTAAATCTCCTTCCGGTTATACTCCTAAATTAACATCACTCCAAGTAAGTACACCTAGCGTTGAGAAAGTAACGGGTGTTGTAGTTGCGCCAAAAGGAACCCAGCAGTTTACGGCTAAAGGTTTTGACCAGAAAGGAAAGGAAATGAAGGGAATCACTTTCAAGTGGTCGGTAGATACTACTGAGGCTGGTACAATTAGCGAAGGCTTATTTACTGCCGACGATAATGAGGGAGAGTACGAGGTGATCTGCGAAGCTAAAGGAATTGTCAGACGCGTTTCAGTTCATGTCGGGCTTCGGCAATTAACATCTATCCAAGTAAATACACCTAGCGACGTAGGCGTTGCTGGCGTTATGGTTGCACCAACCAAAACCCAGCAGTTTATGGCAAAAGGGTTAGATCAAAAAGGAAATGAAATGGAAAATATCGACTTTACCTGGTCAGTAGATCTTGCTGGCATGGGTACAATTGATGAAACCGGCTTATTTACAGCAGGTGAAACCGAGGGAAAATGTATGGTAGTCTGTAAGGCTGGTGACAAAGAGAAGCAAGTTTCAGTACAAATTTCTACAGGGTCATTTTGTATAGCACTAGCTGGTGAACAATTGGTGGCTGATTCCCAGACTGCGTGGGCTAATTTTGTTCAGAGTCCGCGTTTAGCGAAGATATTAAATAATCAGTTGATGCCAAGCGCGGGGATTATTGCTTTTGTTTTTGAAGAAACTATTGACCAGGTTATGCGGAAAGAGCTCTTTTATGTTGAACCGGGACGGTATACAGAAGAAGGATTATGGGAAATAATTTGGGGAGGGGGCGCGTCCGATACTCCCTATGAAGGCACTTGGACCTATATAACAGAGGATTGGGCTTATGAGGATGGAACCTTTGAGAGGGTTGTTTTTGGAACCTGGACGCTTATGGTAACACGTGAAGTTGTAGGTGAAAACGATCACTTTACTTTCGATCTTCGGTATAAGAAAGCTGATGATGAGACTGATACCTACGAAGGTATGCTTATACAGCCCAGCTTGAATCTTTCCGAACCTGAACCGGGAAAGGCATATAGCGGGCACTCAGAGTATCAGATTAATTTTGCTATCGCCAACGGTCCCAGTGGCGCCTTGCAACTAGTCGGGGACTCGACTCAAATGATGATAATCGAGGAAGAGTATTATGATGAAGAATATGATGAAACTTATCTGGAATACGATTATATAATGGTCGAGACCACAGGAAATGCTAGTGGCAACTTTACTTATAACGGTGGAGCGTATGCTTTTGATGGAACAGTAAGGTTCCTTTTTGATCAGAATAAAGAGGATTCTTTCGTTGGAACCTTTACCACTCCCGAAGCGGTTATTGATGGGGAGGTTCGTTTAACCTATGTAGCCAACGAATCTCTGGCAGGTAAACCGTTGTTCGAAGGATACGCTTGTGATCTTGTCCCCAACAAGTTGACGGTAAACGGATCATTGGCTGATCGAGCATCGGATTTACTGTTGGCGGGCACGTTTAAACTTGAGCTTAAGAACGCCGCTACCTTCAACTTTAGTGACCAGTATACCGCAAGCAACTGGCCCGGTGTTGAACTTTATTTTAGCGGAACACTTTGTAATGAAGTAAACAACCAACTTGCCGGAACGCTAAGATTTGAAGAGACGGCATTTAAAAAATTTAGGGTAAATGTTGGTTATGATCTTACTTCGGATGGAGTTCAGCGTAAGATTAGCCTAAATGCTACAAGTGCCAATGAGTCAGAGATTAAGATTGGAATCATTAGCGACTGGGGTCCAGCGCAGCTTAATATGAATCTTGGTTTTACACCTGGATTTTTATATGATAATGGGTTTGGCGATTTGGATGTAGGAACTCTTGATACTCTTTCCGGAAATGTATTGGTCAAAGGAGTGGAGGTAGGCGAGATTTGTTTGCATAAGACCTTTAAAGTTCCTATGGTAAAATATCATGATGGTACTTCCGAAACTTTCTAAGACATTAAGAAATATGAGGCTGCCCTCGTTGTGGGGCAGCCTCTGAAAAGGAAAAAAGATGAAGGCGATTGCTACTAATTTACTTTTACTCTTTTTGTTTTGTTTTTCTCTTTCTCCCTGTTTAGCAAGGACCGATCCTGGTCGAACGGATAAGTTTCATTTAGAGATTCAAGGAGAAAACAACTTATTCCCGATGGGTTTTACTTTGAAAGAGATTGGAGAAGAGCTTTCTGAGGGTGAAAAGATTAGCATCTCTCGGGACTTTTTATCCAAAAACAGTATTTTTCTCTCTTTACCTCTTTGGAAAAGAGAGACGCTCAGCTTAGGGTTTACCTTTCGTAAAGCTGATTTTATCCAAGTGACCGGTCAAACCCTTCGTTTTTACCAAGATTATAATAACCCGACTTTTTCACCGGTTAAAAAAAACTATGATCTGGCGGGAAGCAATATTGACTACTCACTATTAGGAACCTATGTCGCTACAAGATGGTACGGTGATAGTTTACTGATCGCTCTTCGAGGTGACATTTTTACCTGCTATGATTATTTAAAAATAAATATGGCGGGACAGGGACTGATTAAAAAAAAGATTAATGGTTCAAAGGATTACGAAGTATATGGTTGTTATCGAAGAGAATGGTCTGACGCGGAAAATCCCTGGGGCTGGGGGTTGGGTTTGAGTTGGGAGCTGTGCTTTAAGCAGAACGGTTTAGATCTATACCTAAACCTTCTAAATTTACCGGGTTGGGTCTATTTCCCCAAATTGCTGCAAGAGAATGGAAGGGTTGACACCGAGGGAGGGAGTATCGGTCCGATAACGATTAAGGAGTTTGAAAGCGAAGGAGCAAAGTATTTGAGTCTGCCTTTAGCAGTAAAGGCTCAATTATTATATACGTGGAGTTATGGCGGGTCTTTTACTTTTGAAACCTATTATGGGGGTGAGATTCAAGATTTTTTATGTGGATACCAGCAACCTTTGGGCCAGGTTAAGCTTGTTACCAGTGTGAATCCGGTTTTTAAGAATTATGGTTTGGGACTGGCCTTAAAGTATGGTGAGTTAATTTTCTTTTTTAGTCTGGATACTCCTACCAGGCTACAGGGTATAACTTTTAAATTTCAGCTCTAAATTCTTTATTTCTATGATTGACTTTCCATTCTACCAATGATATGCTGATTTTAATGTATTATTTTTAATGTGATGAAGGGAAGAGTACTCTGGAATAACCTTCAACAGAGACAGGTGGTTATGAGCTGGAAGCCGCCTGGTAGGTTCCTGGAAGAAGACCACCCCGGAGCGGCTGTGAAGACAAGCAGCACGGTGGCAACGTTACAGCCAACAAAGTGTGCTGGTGAAGTTTTTTTGGTTTTTAAAATTCACTAGTGAAGAAAGGTGGAAACGCGGAACTCTTCGTCCTTGCTCGGACGGAGTTTTTTGTTTTTTATATCGTTTTGAATTAAGAAGGCAGGGGTGATTGTAAATGGAAAAAGAGGTTAAAATTGGAATTCTTGGTTTAGGGGTGGTTGGGACCGGGGTGGCCAAAATCCTTTTGGAACAGGGTAATCTTCTAACGGAACGGACTGGTGTACAGTTTCGTTTGCAGATAGCAGTGGATCTTGATTGGGAGCGGGAGCGTGGGCTGAACTTCGAGGGAGTAATAACTACTACTGATTTTAATGAATTGGTCACTGATCCGGAAATTGATATTATTGTGGAAACGATTGGTGGGGTGGAACCGGCTTTTTCCCTAGTTATGAGAGCGCTGGCTGCCGGGAAACATGTAGTGACTGCCAACAAAGCTTTAATTGCCATTAAGGGGAAGGAACTCCTTGAACAAGCCCAAGAGTATGGAGTAGAGCTATTATTTGAAGCAAGTGTCGGGGGAGGAATCCCGATTATCAAAAGTCTCAAAGAAGGGTTAGTTGGCAATAAGATCCTTAGTATTTATGGGATCGTAAATGGAACCTCTAATTATATATTAACTCGTATGCATCAGGAGGAGTTAGGGTTTGCGGAGGCTTTGCAGGAAGCGCAAGCCAAAGGATTTGCTGAGGCTGATCCCACATTAGATGTAGGTGGAGGCGATGCCGCCCATAAACTTACAATTTTAGCTTCCTTAGCTTCCGGTGGCTTTGTTGATTTTAATGCGATTCCGGCGGAAGGGATCGCTGAACTGACCACTTTGGACATAAATTTTGCGAAGAGTTTTGGTTATGTTATTAAGTTACTGGCGATCTGCCGTTTTAATGGTAAAAAGATTGACCTACGGGTTCATCCGACCTTGGTTCCGAAGGAACATTTGTTAGCGGCAGTAAATAATGAGCTTAATGCTATTTTTGTCACTGGAAATTATGTTGGGGATACGATGTTCTATGGACCGGGAGCAGGTCAACTGCCTACTGCTAGCGCAATTATCAGTGATATCGCTGATCTTTCGAGAGACTTTCCTCGGCGGAAAAAAGGTTTACAACAGCCGATTAATCCGGAGAAAAATGTTGCTCTTTTTTCGTTAGATGAAATTTCCAACCGCTATTATCTTCGACTTTTTACTTTAGACCAACCGGGGATTCTTTCAAAAATTTCCGGCGTTTTTGGTAAGTATGGAATTTCCATTTCTTCGATGGTTCAATTAGAAACCCATGGAGAAAAGAATTATGTTCCAATTGTATTACTTACCCATGAAGCACCGGAAAAAGCAATGTTTAAGGCCTTAAGCGAAATAAAGGAGTTTGATTTTGTGCGTCCGGATATACTAAGATTACGACTTTTTAAATAAACTTTCCATGACATTGAAATTACTTTGGGTTATAATAAATCCAAACTTTGATTGGGGCTAATTTGTGTTAAGACAATTAATTAGGGTAATAACGTAATTAGCTTTGATTGAGAACAGCTTGAAATATGAGGAGGAGAAGATCAATGAAAGAACGAGTAGCAGAAGTTTTAGGGAAAATTCGCCCTTCACTACAAGCCGATGGGGGTGATGTAGAATTAATTGATGTTACTAATGAAGGTGTGGTTAAGGTTAAATTAGTAGGAAGATGTTCTGGTTGCCCCATGTCGCAGATGACTTTGAAAAATGGGATCGAAAGAGTATTAAAGGAAGAAATCCCTGAAGTAAAGAGTGTGCAGTCAGTTTAATTTTTCTTTTCTAGCATAGATCGAAAACCGCCGAAAAAAGGCGGTTTTTGATTTTTAAGCTTGTTTTTTGTTGCAATGAAGATTATGATAATAATATTGAATTCATCGATTCCTAGTTTTACATATTGAGGAAATTACCTAATTACTATAGACACCCATTTAACCGCAATAAAGCGCTTGCGGATTTTGAGACCTTCAGTCGTAAGGTTATCAAATGAAGAAATCCAAAACTACAAAGGCTGGCTGTCATTCATCACGAGCGACGAGCTACGAGATGTATTTCAATTATGCAATTCTTTAACATTACATACTAAGCAGAATGTTGGGGTGATGTATTGAAAGTTAAGGTGATCATGAATCCCATCGCCGGTCGTGGTAGAGCGCAAAAAGCAAAACCTCTAATTTTAAAGGCACTGTTAGAATATGATTGTGATGTCCACTTAGAGGAGACCAAAGAGCCAAACCATGCTACCGAGATTGCCCAAAAAGCTGTTAAAGCAGGATTTGATTTAATTTTAGTAGCCGGAGGAGATGGGACGATCAATCAAGTCGTTAATGGGATGGCGGAAAATCCCATTCCATTAGGTGTTCTTTGTTGTGGAACAGGGAATGATTTTGCCGCCGCTCTTAAAATGCCTAAGGATCCTATAGCCGGTGTTCGCCAAATAATGGAGGGAGAAATAAGCAAGGTTGATTTGTGCCAAGTTAATAATCGGTATTTTGTTTCTTCTGTCGGCGCTGGTTTTGATGGAGAAGTAGCCTTTAATGTAAATAATGGGTTTCGTAATGTCGGCGGCATGACCGCTTATCTATTGAGTGTTTTTAAGACCCTTTTTTCCTATAAAGCCCGGAAAGTTAAATTAACTGTGGATGGACTGGTGATGGAATTTAATAGCTTGTTAGTGGCCGTTACGAACTCATCCACCTATGGAGGCGGGATAAAAGTTAATCCAGATGCCCGGATTGATGATGGTTTCTTTGATGTCTGCGCGGCACAGAAAATGAATATTTTAGAGATTATATGCTGTTTACCCCTAGTGGTTGCGGGATGGCACCAAAATTTGAAAAAAGTTAAATTATTAAAAGGCCGGGATATTACTGTAGAAAGTAACCACCCGCTTTATTACCAGCTGGACGGGGAAGTATTAATGGACAACGTACTTCGTTTCTCGCTTTTACCCCAGTCTCTCCTGATTAAAGGTGGGAAGTTTGAACCAGTCTCTACTTTTATGCTTTCTGAAGTTAAATCGGCTTGTGCCAGAGAGGCTTAATTTGTCGAAGAGCTTCGTAAAGAACAATCGCTACTGAGTTGGCAAGGTTTAAAGAGCGGGCTTCAGGGCGCATCGGTATGCGGAGGTTATGGCTTGGATTTAAAGATAAGATCTCTGGAGGAAGCCCTCTGGTTTCCGGTCCGAAAATTAGATAATCATTAGGGAGGAAATTAACCTCATAATAAAATTGCTGACCTTTTGTGGTCAGATAGAAAAATCTTCCTTCCTGGTTTACTAGGGAAAATTCTTCAAAATCGAGGTATGTTTGGACCTCTACTAAAGACCAATAATCCAGCCCGGCGCGGCGTAAATGTCGATCATCAAGGATAAACCCAAAAGGTTCGATTAGATGGAGTTTACTATTGGTGGCAGCGCATAAACGGGCGATGTTTCCGGTGTTTTGCGGGATTTCTGGTTGAAACAGAACGATATTCATTTTTTTCTCCTTTTTTGTACTGTCTTTAAATTTTAATCCTCTTGAACTTCCTTGACAATCCCTAATTGCTCTTTTTTGTTAATTAACAGGAGTAACAAGTAATTTAATTTATAACCCGTAGGTTTTTACGGGTTTTTTTAAAATTGCTTTTCTAATATCCTTCTTTAGTTTACCCACAGGCGGGATTGTGATAAAATGATATAATAAAAAGAAGGGATGTTAGTTATGACCTACGAACAAGCTCTGGAATATATTCATACTCGTAATAAATATGGCATTAAGTTAGGGCTTGATCGGATGAGGGCTCTGCTAGAGATCTTTAATCACCCTCAGCTGACCTACCCTTCAATCCATATTGCGGGAACCAATGGCAAAGGTTCAACTACTGCTATGGTAAGCGTGGTGTTGAGGGAGGCCGGGTATAAGGTAGGTAGATTCACCTCTCCTCATCTTAGTTCGTATTGTGAAAGACTGTCGATTAATGGGGTTAATATTAAGCCGGAAAGACTGGCTTATTTAGTAACCGACGTCCAACCCATACTTGATAAAGCTGCCATGGACCCTAGGATTGGCCACCCAACTGAGTTTGAGGTAGGGGCTGTATTGGCTTTTAAATATTTTGCTGAAGAAAAGGTAGATCTGGCCATTTTTGAAGTAGGAATGGGCGGGAGGCTAGATGCGACTAACGTTATTACCCCCTTAG
>DHOO01000039.1:19327-19630 GCA_002409975.1 Firmicutes bacterium UBA5388 | reverse complement strand
CAGATCTTGTTTCCATTGCTAAAGAGAAAGCCGGTATCATCAAAGCGGACTGTCCGGTGGTGGTGGGAGTCCAAGCTCAAGAGGTGAGGGAGGTAATGCAAGCTACGGCCGCTACTCTTAAATCACCCCTTTATTCTGTAGGAAAAGAGATCAGGTATGAAGTTATCCGGGAGGATCTGACCGGTACAGAGCTTGAACTTAGGTGGGAGGAAGAACCGCCTTTTCTCCTTAAGCTCAATCTTTTAGGCGAGCATCAAGCAGCTAATGCGGCGGTGGCTTTTGGTCTTCTTCAGGTGATTAAAA
>DHOO01000039.1:0-19147 GCA_002409975.1 Firmicutes bacterium UBA5388 | reverse complement strand
AGGTTTTCCTTGGAAAAAGAATGATCTGGAAAAAGGTTTTTCTGAAATATACTGGCCCGGGCGTATGGAGTATTTACCCGGTCCCCCTAGTATTATTATGGATGGCGCTCATAATCTGGATGGGATGAGCGTATTGGCCCGGGGGCTACGCCGGTTATTTCCGGGAAAAGAAATTCAGGCGGTGGTGGGCATTTTAGATAATCGACCGGTGGAAGCCATCGCTTCGCTGTTATCTTCGATCTTAGGATCTGATTTAAGGAAGGTCTATGCCACTACTGTTCCTGATCCGAAGTCGGCCTCTTGTGACCGAGTAGCGCGGGCCTTTCGGGATTTAGGGGTGGAGACCGTTGAAGTTGAAGATGCGCTAACAGCTTTAAATACTGCCGAGTGTAAGATGAAAGTAGGGGAGTTACTGGTAGTAACCGGTTCTTTATATCTTTTAGGTTATTTACGTCCTTATATCTTAAAAAGAAGATTATAAAACTTGCTAACTTTTGATGACTTTGCGCGTCAAATTGATGGAGGAAGATGGGTGCAAAAAAAAAGAATCACCATTTTTACCGGACCGTTCGGAAGCGGCAAAACCGAAGTAGCTGTAAATTATGCTTTAAAATTGAACCGGCATCAGCCGAACATTGGTCTGGTTGATCTGGATATTGTAAATCCTTACTTTCGTTCTCGCGAATTAATACCTCTGTTGGGGAAACATGGAATCGAACTGGTTTCTACCCAACCCGGTTTAGAAATGGCGGATCTGCCCGCGCTCTCCCCTCGGATTTTTTCTTTGTTACAAAATAAGAGTAGACAAGTTATTTTTGACGTAGGAGGAGATCCGGTTGGCGCTAAGACTTTAGGTCGTTTTCAGCCATATTTTACTGATAATAATTACGATCTATGGCTAGTTTTAAACCCGTACCGACCGGGCTACTCTGATCCGGCAAAAATAGCGCGGCTGGCCGGGGAGATAGAAAACGCCTCCCGATTAAAGATTACCGGCCTTGTTGATAATGCCAATATGGGTAAGCTGACGAATCGACAACTGAGAGCAGAAGGATCTTTGATTGTCGATGCCGCCGCCCGGTTATTAAACGTGCCTGTAGTTTTAACAACTTTTACTGAAGATGATTTTTTTCTTCATGAGCAAGAAGAGGAAAAGTCAATCTATCTCAAACTTTTCATGCTTCCCCCGTGGGAAGTCATTTAAACTATAAACAACCATATTTTTAGGAGAGGAGATTTAATCTTGGCTAAATTGGATATTAATGGAGAACGCTGTAAAGGCTGTGAACTGTGTATCTCGGTTTGTCCTAAAAAGATCTTGGGTTTATCAGAAAAAATTAATGCTCAAGGTTATCATTTTGTGGAACTTAAAGGAACCGATTGTATTGGTTGTGCTTTTTGTGCCCGGATTTGTCCGGATGTGGCAATAGAAGTTTATAAGTAACACTATGGTTTACCCGCATGAAATCGGAAGGCTAAGGAAAATTTAAGTTTACTCCTTCTCCGCTTTTTGTGTCTAATCAAACTGTTAGTTATCAGAAATTAGCTATCAATTAACTGATGCGGGTATTCTTAATGTGTTAAAAGTTTACTTTAGAAGAATGGGAGGTACGGATCTTGGAACGAGTTATGATGAAAGGTAACGAGGCTCTAGCCGAGGGAGCAATTAGAGCGGGGTGTCGGTTCTTTTTTGGCTACCCAATTACCCCGCAGAATGAAATACCGGAGTATATGGCTAGACGGATGCCGGAAGTTAACGGTGTTTTCTTGCAAGCTGAAAGTGAAGTAAGCGCAATTAATATGATTTATGGCGCTGGTGGAGCCGGGGCGAGAGCGTTAACATCCTCTTCTAGTCCGGGAATTAGTCTGAAACAAGAGGGGATTTCTTATATTGCCGGGGCGCAGGTGCCATGTGTGGTTGTGAATGTGGCGCGGGGCGGCCCGGGGCTTGGGGGGTTAAACCCTTCGCAGTCTGATTATTTCCAAGCCACAAAGGGTGGCGGTCATGGCGATTATCGTTTAATCGTTTATGCGCCGGGAACAGGTCAAGAGATGGTGGATTTGATCGGGATCGCTTTTGACAAAGCTGAACAATACCGTAATCCGGTAATGATCTTATCTGACGCCATTATGGGTCAGATGATGGAACCGGTGATTCTCCCGGAGATGCAGGAGATACCTGCTGACAAAGCTTGGGCCACAACGGGGAAAAAAGGTCGAAGCAAACCTAATGTGATTAATAGTTTGGGGATTATCGGTGAGGACTTGGAAAAGATCAATATTGAATTACAGGCTAAGTATGCGCGTATTGAGGCGGAAGAAGTTCGTTATGAAGCTGATGGCGTCGATGATGCTGATTTAATTGTGGTTGCTTATGGGACTAGTTCTCGAGTGGTAAGGTCCGCTATTGCGCTGTTGCGAGAGGAAGGAAAAAAAGTGGGACTCTTTCGTCCTATTACTTTATGGCCTTTTCCGAAGCAGGTTTTACAAGAGCTGGCCAACAAGGGGAAGAAATTTTTAGTAGTAGAGATGAGTGCCGGCCAGTTAGTAGAAGATGTTATTCTGGCGGTTAATGATCGTTCCAAAGTTGAGTTTTTTGGAAAATTAAACGGCACTATTCCCACTGTTCGAGAGGTTTATGAGGAGATCGCTTCTTTGTTGCGGAAAGGAGGGGCAAAATGAAGAAAGTCTTTGGTTATCCGCACGCGTTGTCAGAAAAGAGAACCCATTATTGTCCAGGTTGCACGCATGGAATTATCCACCGTTTGGTTGCTGAAGCCATAGATGAGTTGGGAGTCGAGGAGAAGACAATCGGTGTCGCTCCTGTTGGCTGTGCGGTGTTAGCTTATGAGTATTTTAATGTAGATTTTCAAGAGGCTGCTCATGGTCGTGCCCCGGCAGTAGCCACTGGTATTAAGCGGGTTCATCCGGGGGCGGTGGTCTTTGCTTACCAGGGGGATGGAGATTTGGCTTCTATCGGAGCTGCGGAAATTATCCATGCCGCCGCTCGGGGAGAAAAAATTGCTGTTATTTTTGTGAATAATGCTGTCTACGGGATGACCGGAGGACAAATGGCGCCTACTACCCTACCGGGGCAAAAGACAACTACTTCGCCTTACGGTCGCGATACGGCCACAGTCGGTTATCCGATTAGGGTCTGTGAGCTGTTGGCTACTTTGGATGGTCCCTCTTACTTGGCGCGGGTAAGTGTTCATGATCCTCAGCATATTATCAAGGCCGGCCAGGCCATCCGTAAAGCTTTTGAGATGCAGATCTCCGGTCAAGGATTTGCCTTGGTTGAAGTATTATCTTCTTGTCCCACCAACTGGGGAATGACACCGGTCAATGCTTTACAGTGGGTGAAGGACAAGATGATCCCCTATTATCCCTTAGGAGTTTTTCGTTCTCCGGAGGAGGTGACTTCTCATGACGCATGAGATCATTTGTGCCGGTTTTGGCGGACAGGGCGTAATGCTGATTGGGCAACTTTTAGCCTATGGAGGGATGATTGAAGGCAAAGCGGTTACTTGGTTTCCTGCTTATGGCCCTGAGATGCGCGGAGGCACGGCCAACTGTTCAGTGGTCATCTCGGATCAACCTGTTGGTTCTCCCATTGTTTCTGAACCGGATGGGATTATTGCTATGAACCGGCCCTCGTTGGAGAAGTTTAAGTTAGCGGTGAAACCGGGCGGAGTGATTGTTTATAACTCTTCTATGATTGAAGCCGTACCAGAGATTCCCGGGCTTAAGATCTTTCCGGTTCCTACGAATGAGATTGCCAATGAATTAGGAAATGATAAAGTCGCGAATATGGTGGCCTTAGGCGCTTATCTCGGCCTTACTAAAATAGTTGATTTGTCTAGTATCGAAGAAGCTTTAAAACAAGTTCTTCCTCCCCATCGTCATAAACTGATCCCCTTGAATAGCGCGGCGCTACAGAAAGGGTTGGAATTGGTGGAAAAAAGTTGATTTCGGAATTTAATCCGATAATGATAGAAGCTGGAGTGCGTTAGCATTCCAGCTTCTGTTTTTGTTCTGAAAGAGATTTTCTTAGAAGACAGAAGAAAATGTTTTCACATAAACTCCCAAAGTTCAAGGAATAATATACCTAGTATATTTTTGAACTAGGGAGGTAGAGAAGTGAAGGAGAAGGCAATAGAGGAACCGAAGAAGGGAAGTAATGGTTTTTGGAAGGGTTTAACTCTCGGCGTATTTGTTTCTTTGTTTCTCTCTACGACAGCACTTTATTATTATTTAGGGATGGTAGGTTTTCAGATTAATTTGGACCAGAGTATTCCGGCGATTTTAATCCGGGATCAAATAAAACAAGAAGCTTCCTTGGAACTAAGTGTCTTATTAGAAAAGTTAAGAATAGAATTACCAGCGGCCATCAGACAAAATTTTCAACGTCTCGATCGCTTAATGATCCGTTTTGAAGACGGTGAGGTATCCTTACCCCGGGAGGTGGGGGAGCTTGTTAAAAAGGAGCTTCAAAGTATAGCGGAAAAATCAGTCTTTGATTCTTTAACAGAAATTGATTTAACACCTTACATTGAAGAATTAGGGCAAGCGGCTTTAGCTCAAACGAGGAGCACACTTGATACGGAAGTAGCAGGTAAAACTTACAATTTTAAGGCAAATCCTTGGCTGACAATCCCCATTACTATTCAAGCTAAGTAAAATAAGGATACAACGCAAAAAGCTTATGTCAATTACTCCTTGACAAGCAATAAGATGAAAATGTAAGTTGACATTGATTGACAAGAGCGAAGTGTTTTCGGGATAAAGGTTGATGGTTTTGTTAGTTTCGGTAAAAATTGTTGACTTTAGCGATGGTTAATGTTATCTTATATTTAAGGACATCATGACGTCACAACATCATCAGGTCGGGAGGTCGCTATGGAACCTTTATATATTACAGTTAAAAGCGATATTGAAAATAAGATAAATGAAAAGTTTTACAAAAAGGGTGATTATCTTCCTAGTGAAGCTGAACTGCAAAAAGTCTACAATGTCAGCAGAACTACTATCAGACAAGCTATACGATTATTGATATCAGATGGTTTGGTTACTATAATCAGGGGAAAAGGTACTAAGGTTACTCCTTCCAGACTTAGTTACAAAATATCTTCTTTAATGAGTTTTACCGAACTCATGAAGCAACAGGGATTGGTTCCATCGATCAAGGATTTTAGTGTAAAGAGAATGAAAGCGCCGGATGGAGTACACGTAAAACTGGATTTGTCTGAAGGGGAAGAAGTGTTTGAGATTTATAGAGTGAGAACTGCTGATGAAGAACCGATTACTATCAATACTTCATATATTCCGTGTCAATTATTGCATACTTTTGACCAGTCAGTTTTTTCTAAGGAGCAATCGCTTTATATGATACTTAAAAAATTCTACCATATTAATATCATTGTAACAGAGGATGTGGTTACAGCTGTCAAAGCAACAAGCGCTCAGGCTAAAACCTTACATATAGCTAAGAATGATCCTGTGCTTTGTATTGAACGTTTGGCATATGGTAACAACCATATATTAGTAGAGTATAGTAAGATATTTATCCGTAGTGACCGTTTTAAGCAGGTTTACACATTAAGATCGAATACATGATTTCTATAAATAATTGAATTATGCAATTCCTTAAACTACAATAAAATGGAGGGATAAAATTGGATATTATAGGTTTGGGAACGGTAGCTATGGATGTCATCATGCAGGTAGATTCATTACCAAAAGAGGATGGGTTTTGTTTGGTGAATAAACAAAGTTATTTGGAAGGAGGAAGCGCTACCAATGTTATTGTTCAGGCAAGCAGACTAGGAGCAAAATGTGGTTTCATTTCTCAAATTGGAGATGATGGAGTAGGAAAAGGTATCAAGAACAGTTTGGAAAGAGAAAACGTCATAACCGAGAGCATGATCGTAAAAAAAGGAGGGACATCCCTTCATACGCTTGTTGTTGTAGACCAAGAAGGTAAGAAATTTATTATGCTTAATATGGGAGATGTCTTCCTGACCTTACGTAAAGAAGATGTTGATACAGAATTTATTAAGACTGGCAAGATTTTTTATACGGATTTACTCCCCGGGGAGCCAGCTATAGATGCTTTGAAAAAAGCAAAAGAATCAGGGTTGAAGACAGTTATTAATGTGCAGATCGGCCTACCATTAATGGAGAATTTCGGTGTTTCCAAAGACGCAATACTAGATTCCTTGAAGTATGTGGATGTATTTGCTCCTTGTCGAGAAGCCTTTTATGCATTGACCGGAACTGATGACTACCAAAAAGGAGTTAAACAGTTTTCGCGGTTGTATGATGGCCTTCTATTGTTGACACTTGGTGAAAAGGGTTCTCTAGCGGTGACAAAAGATTTTCATCTTCAGGTTCCTGTCTTTGAAGTTCAGGTGGTGGATACTACTGGCGCCGGAGACTCTTTCATTGGTGCTTTTATGTATGCCTTCTTTATAAGAAAAATGAAGATCAAAGAAGCGATGGAGTTTTCCTCGGTATGTGCGGGCTTAACTTGCAGTAGATTAGGCGCCCGGACCAGTCCTGATCTTGAAAAAGTAAAGACAATCTTGAAGGAATTATAAAAAGTAATGGTTGAAAAAAGTTAGTTATCTTTGTTGAAGATTCAGGTCATATCATAACAAAAATTTAGGAGGGGTTTGAAAGATGAACAATATGGAGATTATTCAGGAAAAAAAGGATCTCAAAAAAAATTTATGGAGTGTCAAAAGAGTTTCGATTATTGCTATTTTCCTTGCCTTGAGTGCGGTGGGAGCAATGATTAAAATTCCAAGCCCTATAGGAACGATTGGTCTTGATTCAGCTCCTGGGTATTTTTGTGCTCTGGCTTTCGGCGGAGTTGAAGGGGCAATTGTTATTGGGATTGGTCATATTCTTTCGGCAGCGGTTTGTGGTTTTCCGTTAAGTATACCAATTCATGTTGTGATTGCTTTGGCTATGATGTTGTGGTCTTTGGTCTACCGATGGGTAGCATTCAAAATTAAATATGGCATTATACCTGCTATTGTACTTGTATCTCTTCTAAATGGTGTAGTTACTTGTTTTCTGCTAGTTTTTGTTGGAGGGTGGGGAATGGTATTTGGTACTATGCCTTTCCTGTTACTGGCTTCAGCAGTGAATATCATAATTTCTGCTATTGCTTTTAAATTTGTGCAAGGTAGTAAGCTTATCTAGCTTTCTTTTAATTATCTAATTTATTATATAGGGATGGTCACGAGATGATAAACGTAATCATCCCTTTATTTTTTAAATAACGCCAAGATGAAATTGAGGTGTATCTTTTGAAGAATATAATTAACTACAATAATGTATCATACTCATATCCTAATGCCGACGAAGAAGTACTGAAAAATATTGACTTAAATATTAAAGAAGCGAAATTTACAGTTATTATGGGACCGACAGGCGCGGGAAAAACCACCTTGGTCTCGTGTTTGAACGGGTTAATTCCTCAACTGTTTGAAGGTAAGTTAACCGGAGAAATAACCGTGGCGGGACAGAACATAAGTAATTTTAGAGTCCAAACCCTGGTAAAATATATTGGGCTGGTTTTACAAGATGCAGAAACTCAGATCTTTGGTAGAACAGTTGAAGAAGATACTGCTTTTGGGCCGAGAAATTTTTCTATTCCCAAAGAAGAGATTAGCAACAGAGTAGATGAAGCTTTGTCTCGTGTAAGATTAGATGGGTATAAAAAAAGAAATACTGGTGAATTATCTGGTGGAGAAAAGCAAAGGTTGGCTATTGCTGGAGTACTTGCTATGATGCCTAAGATATTAGTCTTGGATGAGCCTACATCCGAACTAGATCCTATTGGAAGAATGGAGATTTATACTACTATTGATGATTTACGAAAAGAGAATAGGCTAACCCTAATCGGAATTGAGCATTCGAGTCAGGAAATTATTGACAAAGCCGATGAACTAATTGTGATTAATAATTGCAGTGTCGTTTGGCAAGGAGAACCGAAGTTATTATTTAGGGATATTGAAAAGTTAAACTCTTTTTGTATAAAACCCATTCCTGTAAGTATAATCGGTTGGAGTTTATATAAAAAAGGTCTGATTGAATATGACCAAATTCCGTTAGATATTGATGAGGCCGAATTGATTATCCGAAGATTATTTACCGATAGAAAGGCAATGTTTACCGGTTGTTCAATAGATTTAATGGCTTCTACAACTCTAACTGATGACCGTCCTATATTACAGATAAAGGATGTAGACTATCACTATTCTAGTGGAAAGTTGGCATTAAAAAAAATCAATTTAGATATCAATCAGGGGGAATTTATTGCTTTAATCGGGCAAAATGGTGCTGGTAAGACGACTTTAGCAAAACATTTAAACGGACTTTTAAAGCCTACTGCTGGTCAGGTTATAATTAACAAAAAAAACAGTAAAGATTTTGAACTTGCTCAGTTGGCCAAAGAAGTGGGTTATGTATTTCAAAACCCTGATCATCAAATTTTCTGTGTTACGGTAGAAAAAGAGATTGAATACGGTTTGAAAAATGCGGGATTTTCAGCACAGGAGATTAAAGAAAGGACTGAAAGGGTTTTAGAATTAACAAGTTTAACCAAATTTAGAAATGCTCATCCTTTTTCACTTGGTAAAGGTGAAAGACAAATGATCGCTGTTGCTTCCATTCTTGCTATTGAACCAAAGATACTGGTTGTTGATGAACCTACTACTGGCTTGGATTGGAACGGTATCAATCGGATGATGGAGCTGATCAAAACCCTGCATAAAAACGGAACTACAATTATTATGATTACTCATGATATGGATATAGTAGCTAAATATGCAGAAAGAATCATTGTTATGAAAGCGGGTCAGGTACTAATGGACGGGAGAACTCGAGAGGTATTCTCTGAGTTTCAACAGTTAAAAAGCGCATATGTAATGCCTCCGCAAATTCCGTTACTATCTTTGCGCCTAAAAGATTTAGGGATGAAGGATATTGCTCTTGATGAACAAGAATTAACAACTGCAATTTTAGAAAGTTTGGAGGGGTGAACCATGTTTTTAGAATACATGTCTAAAGAGACATATCTTCATCGTTTAGATATTCGAACAAAAATTTTAGGATTTGTCGGCATTATTATTTTGGTTTTTTTATTCAATAATCCATTTTATAATTTAATTATCGCGATAATGATTGGGGTTCTCGCCTTGTCGATCAAGATGCCGTCACAAAAGGTCTTTGATATGCTTAAACCGCTTTTGCCCTGCTTTATTCTGATTATAGTATTAACAAGTATTACCTATTCGGCTAGCAGTTTTAAGACGGAAATAAGTCGACGTGTACTTTTTCATCTGCTTCCTAATAATGGTTTAGGGGTGAGTGCGGGTGGTTTCTTTATTGGCTGTACTCTTATTGTAAGAATTTTTATTTTAATATTCATTTCGACCATTTTTACGTTAACAACACCAATTGATGATGTATTACAATTTTTACATCAGATCAAAGTTCCATATGAAATTTCGTTAATTATTACCACTGGGATACGGTTTATTCCGACAATGGAAAGAAAGAAGAACTTGATCTTTCAGGCCCAGCAAGCACGCGGTGCAAACCTAAAAGGTAACGGAATTACCGGACCGATTAGAGCATATTTGCCAATTATGGTTCCGATGATTATAAATTCAATTTTAATGGCCAATAACCTCTCTATCGCCATGTTAAACCGCGGATACGGAGTTTCAAAGACATGGACGGTTTTATATGAAATGAAATTCACTATGAAAGATTATTTGGTTATCACAATAATTTTTCTAGTTACCGTTTTGGGAATTTATGTAAGATACGGATTAAATAAAGGGATTATATAATACTTAAAGCGTTGTGAAAAAGCTTCATTTTTGTAAAAATATTTAATATGGGAGCAAGTATTTATGAAGAAAATACTAGATGGAGAAATTTATAAAAGGATTTATGGAGCATTAATGGGAGTAGCATTAGGAGATGCAATGGGTATGCCGTCGGAATTTTGGTCAAGGAGCAGAATTACGAGGTATTTCGGTAAGATTACCACTTTTTTACCAGCGCCGAAGGAAAATGAAATTACTAGAGGTTTAAAAGCTGGAGAAATTACCGATGATACTCATATGACCATCATTGTTTCTAAATCGATCATAGAATCCGGTGGGAGGGTCGATCCGCAAGCTATTATTAAAAATATTGTCAAATGGATCAGTGACGATCAAAACAAAAATTTTAATATCATTGGTCCAAGTACTAAAAGTGCCTTTGAGAAGATTAGAAACGGTGCTTCAATGGAGGAGGCAGGGAAATATGGTGTTACTAATGGTGGAGCCATGAAGATGATTCCGATCGGTATTATCAGTAATTGGAGAGACATGGATAACTTAGTGGAGAACGTCAGGCTGGTCTGTTTACCGACGCATAATACCAATCTGGCGATAGCCGGCGCTTCGGCTATAGCTGCTGCTGTCTCTTATTGTGCGGGTGGGGGGGATGACTTGGAAGAGATGATTCAAGTGGCTATCTCTGGTGTCCAACATGGAATGAGGTTCGGATTTGAAATTATAGGCGCTTCGATTATAAAAAGAATAGAGCTTGCTATTGAGCTTGTAAAAACAGGCAAGCATATAGAAGAAATTATGAACGATATTTATGAGGTTATCGGTTGCGGGTTAGATACAACCGAATCGGTTCCTGCAGCTTTAGCTATGGTTTTGCTCGCTGGCGGGGTTCCGGAAAAATGTGCCAGACTCTGCGCAAATCTGGGTGGGGACACGGATACGATTGGTGCGATGGCCTGCGGTATCTGTGGAGCCTTCAAGGGTATTGACGCTATATCAGAAGATAGCATTAACTTGATTCAGACAACAAATCAAATAGATTTTACTGAGATCGCGGAACAGTTATGTCTTATCAGGATGCAGACTATGATATAGGTTAAGTTAGCCGGAAGAATGTTTCTACGAGGAACTCTCAAAAGTTGCCTAAAAAAATATTGTAAAGTCCTATTCATACTGTTTTCTCACACTTAATATTTAATATTGCAATTTAGGTTAAAAAATAAAATTCAAATGATCATTGACAATTGAAATAGATTCTGCTATTCTAATTAGAAGAAAAACCTTTAAACTGGTCCAGTGAGGCTGGTAAGGATGGCAATCTTATATTGGGATAAGAGACTAACCTTCCATGCCTGAAGCTGGAAGGTTTTTTAGTAAGTATTCAAGGATATGAGTTTAGTTTTTAGGCAAAATATTCACTAAAGGAATTGCATATAGAAATCTATTTGACCAAGCTAGAAAACACTTCGAAGCTTGTCGATCAACTTTAACTTTTATCTTATTATTTTATTCGGCCAAGCGGCAGTTAACGTTGACCACTATTAGAAAATGTCTTTATCAGAATATATTGTAATTTAACCTAAAATGTAGACAATCTCTAGTGGGTATCAATATTTTGTGGCTGAATCTTAACTAATTAAATTATGCAATTTTTTAACGAGTGAGTTTGCGGTGAAGGAGGTGGTATTCTTGGGTAAGATCAAGGCCTTGGTAATGGATGAAGAGAATATTCGCAGAGCACTTTACCGACTTTCTCATGAGATTACGGAACGAAATAAAGGAGTAGAGAATCTAATTTTAGTGGGAATCCGAACAAGGGGTGTTCCCTTAGCCAGACGTTTAGCAGATCTGATTCAACAGCAAGAAGGTGTAGAGATTCCCGTTGGCGTTCTGGATATTACTTTTTACCGTGATGATCTTAGTTTGCTTTCCCCTCAACCCGTGGTTCACCGAACGGAAATTCCCGTTCGTGTCAATGAAAAAAAAGTGGTTTTAGTGGATGATGTACTTTATACCGGCCGGACGGTTAGAGCCGCTCTTGATGCTTTAATGGATTTAGGACGGCCAGAGGCCATACAACTCGCAGTATTAATCGATCGTGGCCATCGGGAGCTTCCGATACGGGCGGATTTTATTGGGAAAAACGTTCCAACTTCCAGACGGGAAGTGGTCCATGTAAAACTAAATGAAGTGGATAATGAAGATAATGTAGTTATTGAAGAACAGGAAAATGGAGCTTAACGCCTCCTTTAAATTGATCCAGTGAGGTCAATAAGGAGAGGGAAAGATACCTTCGCCCTTGATTGACCCTAACAATCAAGGGTTTTTTTGACTACAGAGTCTTCTTGGTTTATTAAAGAGTATAAAAAACGGAGGGATTAAATTATGAACCAAGTTTTAGGAATTAATGAAAGACCAACTATTATCAAGTGGATTCCCCTTAGTTTCCAACATCTTTTTGCAATGTTTGGAGCAACAGTGCTAGTTCCATATCTTACCGGTCTCGACCCTTCAACAGCTTTATTTACCTCCGGTCTTGGCACCTTGATTTTTATCCTCTGCACCGGTGGGCAAGTCCCTGCTTATCTTGGTTCTTCCTTTGCTTTTATTGCGGTTTTGCAGTTTGTCTCCAAGCAGTATGGTGTGGCCTATGCCATGGGCGGAGCAATTATGGTTGGTTTAGTATATTGCCTCTTTGCTTTCCTTATCTTTAAGATCGGCACAAAATGGTTGGATAAGATTCTGCCCCCGGTAGTTATCGGTTCCATTATTATTGTTATTGGTCTTGGTTTGGCGCCGACCGCCATCGATATGGCAATGACCGGTGGGACTGGGCAATATAATATAACCTATCTTTTAATCGCCGGGGTTACATTAGCGATTGCCGTTGTTACCTCCGTCTTTTCCCAAGGTTTTCTCTCCGTTATTCCGGTTTTAGTAGGGATTATCGGTGGTTACCTTTTCTCTCTGGTAATAGGAGAAGTTCATTTTGAACCGGTGGTGCGGGCGAACTGGTTTGGGATGATGAAATTGGTGGCGCCGAAGTTTGGTTTTAACGCGATACTGGCTTTTCTGATGGTTTCAATGGTAACTATAGCTGAACATCTTGGAGATATTTTGGTTCTTAGTAGGGTAGCCGGGGGAAATTTTTATAAGAAACCCGGGTTGCACCGGACCTTGTTGGGAGATGGGTTGGCTACCTCTGTGGCGGCTTTATTTGGCGGACCTCCCAACACCACTTATGGTGAGAATATTGGGGTAATGGCGATTAGCCGCGTATATAGCGTTTGGGTAGTCGGCGGGGCAGCGGTCATGGCCATTATTCTTTCTTTCTTTCGAAAATTTGGAGCTTTAATTCAGAGCATCCCCGTCCCGGTTATGGGTGGAATCTGTATCATGTTATTTGGGATCATTGCCAGCAGTGGGTTGAGAACCTTAGTTGAAAGCGGAATTGATTATGGCGACAAACGAAATTTGCTCATCTCTTCAGTCATTTTAGTGCTGGGGATTGGCGGCGCTAAAATTGAGATTGGCAACTTTAGTCTACAAGGCATGGCTTTAGCGGCACTGGTTGGTATTTTATTAAATCTGATTCTTCCTTCTTCTAACTCTACTGACAGCGAAGAAAATTCGGAAGCTGGGGGAAAAAAGATTAAATCTGCTACTAAGAAAGCAGCTGCAAAAAGATAATTTATTATTAGGGCGGTCTAAATTTACAGACCGCCCTATTTAAAAACTAAATTTTTATAAGAGGAGTTGGTGCCTCATGAGTTTCTCCCGGAAGCATCTTCTTGGGTTAGAGAATTTAGAAGCCAAAGAGATTATTGAGATTTTAAACACTGCTGTTCCCTGTAAAGATATTATTAAAAGGGAGATTAAAAAACTTCCTACTCTTCGGGGACGTTCAGTGGTAACTCTGTTTTTTGAACCATCCACTCGTACCAGGATCTCATTTGAACTGGCGGCTAAAAGGTTGGGCGCAGATACTGTTAGCATTGCGGTTAATACCAGCAGTGTCCAGAAAGGTGAGAACTTTGTTGATACGGTGAAAACTATTGAAGCATTAGGAGCGGATTTTATTGTTCTCCGCCATTCAGTGGCCGGTTCTCCTCAACTCTTGGCGGAGACTGTTAATTGCCGGGTGATTAATGCCGGGGATGGAGCCCACGAACATCCTACTCAGGCTCTTTTAGATCTTTTTACCTTAAGGGAAAGATGCGGAGAAATTGCCGGTCTGAATGTGGTGATTGTCGGAGATATTATGCATAGTAGGGTGGCAAAATCTAATATTTACGGACTGTTAAAGCTGGGGGCAAAGGTCACAGTGGTCGGACCTCCCACCTTATTGCCTCCCGGAATAGAGGAACTGGGTGTGCGGGTCATGACTAATTTGGATGCAGCTTTAGAAGAGGCTAATGTAGTCAATGTTCTCCGTATTCAAAAAGAGCGGCAACAAAAAGGACTTTTTCCTTCTTTACGTGAGTATACGCGGTTGTATGGCTTAACTAAAGAGCGGTTGGCCGGGGCTCCCCAAGATTTGATTATTATGCACCCTGGTCCGGCGAACCTGGGAGTGGAGATCTCCGAGGAGGTAGCCACCGACCCACGGTCGGTGATCAGTACTCAAGTTACAAATGGTGTAGCCGTACGAATGGCTTTATTATACCTGATGAGTGGAGGAGAAAATGGCGATGACTTATTTAATTAAGCATGGGTTTTTAGTCGATCCGGTAGCCGGGAGGTATGGTGAGTACGACCTGATCATTAAAGAAGGTAAGGTTATTGCGGTCGGAAAAGATTTAGCCGGGGAAGGACAGGAGGTAATTGACGCCCATAATTTACTGGTCATGCCGGGTTTAATCGACCTCCATGTTCATCTACGGGAACCGGGGCAAGAAGAGAAAGAAACGATTGCTACTGGGAGTAGAGCAGCGGCGAAAGGAGGATTTACTTCTATTACCGCTATGCCTAATACGATCCCTTCTGCTGATAATGCCTCCGTCATTACCTTTGTTAAGACCAAAAGCAAAGAGGAAGGGGTAGTCCGGGTTTATCCGGTGGGTAATATCACTAAGGGTGGAGCCGGTCAAGAATTGGCCGAATTGGCTGATCTGGTAGAGGCCGGGGCAGTAGCCTTTTCTGATGATGGTGCAAGTATACTCAATGCTGCGGTGGAACGTTATGCTTTTCAATATGGAAAATTATTCAACAAACCTTTTCTTTTACACTGTGAAGATAAGAATCTTACTGCTGACGGGGTAATGCATGAAGGAACAGTCTCAACCAAATTGGGGTTGAAAGGTATCCCGGCGCTGGCAGAAGAAGTAATAATTGCGAGGGATCTTTTGTTAGCTGAAGAAACCGGGGCGTGGATTCATCTTTGTCATTTAAGCACGAAGCGGAGTCTGGATTTATTTAAGGAAGCAAAAGCCAGAGGAGTACAGGTAACGGCTGAAGTCACTCCCCACCACTTGACGCTGACGGATCAAGAAGTATTGGGGTATAATCCGGCGACGAAAGTAAGTCCCCCCTTACGTCCGTTGCATGATGTGGAGGCCCTGCAAGAAGCTCTGATTGAGGGGACGATTGATCTGATAGCTACTGATCATGCTCCCCATACCAGAGAAGAAAAACACCAGGAATATTCTTTAGCTCCCTTCGGCATGACCGGGCTGGAAACAGCCTTAGGAGTTGTTCTCACCAAGTTTTACCATACAGGAAAGTTAAGTTTAGAAAGAATTGTTCAGTTAATGTCTGTTAAGCCGGCACAAGTGCTTAAGATCCCCGGTGGGACCCTCAAGGAAGGTTCTCCGGCCGATCTGATTATGGTAGATCTAAATATCGAATGGGAAGTTCGGGAAGAGGATTTTATCTCCAAAGGGAAAAACTCCCCCTTTATCGGGAAAAAGTTAAAAGGTCGCAATCTCGCGACGATGGTAGAAGGTAAATGGGTGTACAAATCGCCTCAGGCGCCATTCAATGGTGTCGAGAAAAAGTTTTAACTTAAACAGGCATCTATTAGTAATGGTACTCGGAACTATTAGCTTCTTTTTGCAAACTAATGTAACATTATCTTTTGATACCGCCTTAAACAAAAAGATGGGGGGAAACGGTTATGGTTGTAGAAACTGCTGAGGTTATTAGTCTTAACGGCTTAGGTAACGATCTTTTTCATTTAAGGCTATGGGCGGAAAAAATAACGAAGCAAGCTTTTCCCGGTCAATTTGTCCATGTGTATTGTGGGGAAGGGGAGAGCCTTGATCCTTTACTTCCTCGTCCGTTCAGTTTATTTCGGATTCAAAAAGAAGATGGAGTTTTGGAATTGATTTTTCGGGTTGGGGGCAAAGGGACTTCTTCATTAAGTAGGAAAGTTTCTGGTGAACGGCTGCAACTGTTGGGACCACTGGGGAGAGGGTTTACTGAGTCCCATTATTTTTCAAGAGTACTTTTGTTTGCCGGTGGAATTGGAATGCCGCCTCTTTATTCATTAGCTGAGAGTAGTAAAGGAGTAGACTTTACGTTGTTTTATGGGGGAAGATCAAGGAGTGACCTGGTCTTTTTAGATGAGTGGCAGCGGATGGGAGTGCAACTCCAGCTTGCTACTGATGATGGGAGCGTCGGTCATCAAGGGACCCTTGTGGAATTAGCTTCTTCTTTATTGCTTCCGCAGGCGGCTGATTTCTATTATGCTTGCGGACCTAAACCGATGTTGAAAGCAGTTAAACAATTGATGGACAACCTGAAAATTCCAGGAGAATTATCACTGGAAGAGCGGATGGCTTGTGGGGTTGGGGCTTGCTTGGGTTGTGTTTGCCAGACAGTTGACGGTTATGTTCGGGTCTGTACCGAAGGGCCGGTCTTTCCCGCCGAGGAGGTGGTTTTTGATGAGTGATCCCCGCCTGGCGGTGAAGATCGGACGTGTTTCTTTAAAAAACCCAGTAGTGACTGCTTCGGGAACGTTTGGCTTTGCCCAAGAATACAATCGGCTGTTTCCAGTCTCTGCTTTAGGCGGGATTACGGTAAAAGGTTTGACTTTGCAACCCCGAGCCGGAAATCCCCCACCCCGAGTAGTGGAAACACCGGCTGGTTTACTTAATGCGATCGGGCTTCAGAATCCTGGGTTGACAGTATTTTTGGAGAAAGAACTGCCTTTTCTACGTGAATTGGAGACGACAATAATTGTCAATATTGCTGGGTTTACGATTGAAGAATTTGCCCGGCTGGCTTCGGCTTTAGATCGTGCTAAGGGAATATCAGTCTTGGAGCTCAATATTTCTTGCCCTAATGTAAAAGCGGGGGGGATGGCTTTTGGTATTGATCCGGAGGCAGCAGCCAGAGTAACCCGTACGGTGCGAGCAGAGACTTCCTTACCAATTTGGGTTAAACTTTCTCCGAATGTAACTGACATCGGTATTATTGCCCAGGCGGTGGAAGAAGCAGGGGCGGAAGCTATTACGCTGATTAATACTTTGGCAGGGATGGCGATTGATCTTAAGAAACGTCGTCCGCTTCTCGGAAATAGGATGGGTGGTCTATCCGGTCCGGCAGTAAAGCCCATTGCCCTGCGACAAGTGTGGCAAGTTTATGAGACTGTAAAAATCCCTCTGATCGGGATGGGAGGGATCTCTTCCCCCCAAGATGCGCTGGAGTTTATGATGGCTGGAGCTTCAGCCGTAGGGGTAGGAACAGCTTTATTTCATAATCCATTTACCCCTCTGAACATCATTGATGGTCTTTGTTCATATTTAGATCAGGAAAAGATCGATAGAATCGAGGATATAATTGGTATCGCTCATCAGACCGGTTAATGACAGAAGATTTTAACGATTTTTGGATGTCAAAACCATAAGTCGGGTTTTAGAAAGGTGATAATATTATTTTGAAAGAGGGTGGGAGCGTGCGAGAAAGGATAATAATTGCTTTGGATGTGTCTGAGCGTCACGCATTAGAAAAATGGGCGGAGACTCTCCGGACTCATGTTTCCTGGGTTAAAGTTGGAATGGAGTTATTTTACGCGTTGGGCTCTGAGGCTGTTACTTATTTAAATAAGCAAGGGTTCAAAGTCTTCTTAGATCTTAAACTTCATGATATTCCGAATACAGTGGAAAAAGCCGCCACTGTTCTAGTCGAGACTGGCGCAGCAATGATCAACCTTCATTGTCTTGGTGGGGTAGAAATGATGAAAAGGACTGCAGAGCGAGTTAGGAAAGAAGCAGGGATGAAAGGGTTAACTCCTCCTAAGTTAATCGGAGTAACGATTCTTACTAGTATTAGTGAAGAAATTTTAAAAAAAGAATTACAAATTAACTCATCTATGAAAGAGCAGGTTCTTCATTTAGCAACTATTGCTAAAGATGCGGGATTAAATGGAGTTGTGGCTTCGCCCTTAGAAGTGCAAGCGATTAAAGATAAATGTGGCGACGGTTTTCTAACAATTGTTCCGGGAATCCGACCCGCTTGGTCTGTAGTAAATGACCAACGACGGATTTTAACTCCGCGACAGGCTTTAGATAGAGGCGCCGATTTTTTGGTGATTGGACGACCTGTTTTGCAAGCGGCTGATCCTGTTAAAGCAGTGGAGATGATTATAAATGAGATGGAGGATAAGAATGCTTAGCGAACAAGAAATAGGTGAGATCTTCCGTCAAACAGGTGTGTGGCAGGAAGGCCATTTTCTGTTAACCTCAGGGCGGCATAGTGGCAATTATTTGCAATGTGCTCGAGTACTCCAGTATCCCCAGTATAACGAGGCATTATGCCAGGAGCTGGCGAGGAGATTTTCTGGAGAAAAAATTGAGGTAGTTGTTGCTCCTGCGATCGGGGGGATTCTCATTGCTTACGAAGTAGCAAGGCTACTAAAAGCCAAAATGCTCTTTACTGAAAGGGAAGACGAGGTAATGACTTTGCGGAGAGGATTTTCCCTAGAACCGGGCAGTAAGGTTTTAGTTGTTGAGGATGTAATTACTACCGGAGGTTCGGTTCATGAGGTGATAGCATTAGTCGAGAGGCTAGGGGGGAAAATTTGCGGGACAGGAGTTTTTGTTGACCGAAGCGGGGGTAAAGTAAAGTTTCCTCCTCGAACTGAGGCTTTGTTATCGCTTGAAGTACTTTCTTATCTACCGGCGGATTGCCCATTGTGTGAAGCTGGTCTCCCTATAGAAAAACCGGGTAGCCGTCGAAGTCAACTGTCACTTGACCCTAGCAAATAATACAATTAAGGTGATGTTGATCGATAAGCTTCGAAGTGTTTTCTAGGTAGTCGCCCACCCCAGCCAGCTGGGGCA
>DHOO01000068.1:24075-26906 GCA_002409975.1 Firmicutes bacterium UBA5388 | reverse complement strand
TTCATAGCTAAATTGATTATCCTCAAGCATAGGTATCCAATCTGCTATTATATGACGAGTAACTTCATTCAAATCACAGATTTCAAATTGGAAAACCTGCTCTTTGGCATCAAGTTTCACCCACTCAAATAGTGATTCTACAAAGTCTTTCAGGTGGTGGGCTTTCTCTAAAGCCACACGAATATATTCCTCTTTTTCTTCTCCTGTCACAATCTTTTCCTGTATGGCTTCCAAATATCCGACTAAGGAGGTCAGAGGTGTTTTCACATCATGGGAAAGACTGGTCATAAGACGTTTATAGGCTTGCTCCGATTGTTTCAGCCGTATAAGCTGTGCCTGATCGTTTATTGCTATTTCATTGATATTGTAACAAATCGTTTTTGTCATATCGCTTTTTCGTGTAAGGATACGGCGATTTAAGTTTCCTTTTTTAATATCTTCCAAGGCATCCTTAATAATGAGGAGCTGCTCCTTGACACGACAGAGCTTTGCAGCCAGATATGCAATTATGCAAATACATATAAGGGTTGAGCAAAAGAAAAACAATGTCCAATTCATGTGCTACGCCTCCTTGTTGAAGCGATAGCCCACACCATGCACTGTCAGGATATAAAAAGGGTGTTCCGCATCTGGCTCAATCTTTTTCCGAAGTTTGCTTATAAAGGACATAATATTGTTATCATCAAAGGCATACTCATCCTCCCAAACCTGCATATAAATCTGTTTTTTTGTAAATACACGTCCTTTGTTAGAGGCCAGAAATACCAGTAAATCAAATTCCTTGCCTGTGAGGTCAACGGATTCTTCGTTTACACAGACAGTTCGGTTTTCCTTGTCAATCGCCATATTTTTAAGATTAAGAATATCAGGCGGTGAAGCCTGATTAAATGTCGTGTACCGCCGTATCAGGGAGTCCATGCGTGCCATCAGTTCATTGATGCTAAAGGGCTTTGTCAGATAATCGTCAGCACCAAGGCGCAGACCTGTCACTTTATCAATCTCATCTCCTTTGGCTGTAAGCATAAGAACCGGAACCGTACTGCTCTTTCGTATTTCAGATAAAACTTCAAAACCGTTCATACCGGGTAGCATAATATCTAAAATCACAAGGCAATACACATCTTTACATTCCGCTAATTTTGACAATCCGGACTTGCCTGTATAGACCACATCAGACTCCAATCCCTCTTGCGCTGCACATTTTTGCATCAATGCACAAAGCTCTGTATCATCGTCTATAATTAAAACTCTATTTGGCATAATTTTCTCCTTTATCTATTTTCTTTTTTCTCGCATCGGCAGGTTTTTCCGCATACTTTGGAATTGCCCATACATGAACGAAGCGAACCGCTCCGTCAATCCTGTTTTCTTCACAGAGCTTCTGTATTCTACGCCTGGAAATTCTCCATTTTTCTACGGTCTGCTGTACGAATATATAATCAAGCATTTGTATTCCTCCATAAATTATCTTTATCACAGTATATACGCAAACACGAATAATATCAACCAACTTGACACATACATGCTTGCAAGGGCGATAGAAACGTGCCGTAATGTATGGTATGATAGCTATAAACAAGAATATGAGTTGCTAATTATTTACATAATTTTTCATTGGGGGAAACTAAAATGTATGATGTAATAATCATCGGCGCAGGCACAGCAGGCTGTACCGCCGCACGAGAATTGGCCTGCAACGGGTATAAAGTACTATTAGTTGAAAAATTCAAGATACCAAGAAATAAATCCTGTTCCGGCATCCTAATAAAGAAGTCAATGGATTTAGTCCGGCAATTCTTTGACGAAGATACGCCGGAGTTTACCATGTGTGCTCCGACCGATAACCGAGGCATGATTTTTACCAATGATAAAGGCCAAGAGTACCATTTTGAACAGGAAGGCTTAAATATATGGCGCAGTTCCTTTGATTACTGGCTGGCGACAAAGGCTGCCGAAGTCGGCGCCGAGTTACGTGATGAAACCGCCGCCCTATCATGTGAGGAACAGGAAAACTATGTTCTTGTAAATCTCAAGGGCGCATATCTTTACTCTGAAAAAGCAAAAATGGTTATTTTGTGTGACGGTGTTGTAGGCTCTGTTAAGCGAAAACTTGTACATACACCGCAAAGCTATATAACTACTTACCAAACCTTCAATAAAGGTTCCATTGATTTGGATCCCCATTATTTTTATGCTTATTTACAGCCCCATTTATCGGAATATGATGCATGGTTTAACATAAAAGATGATTACCTGATTTTTGGCGTGTCTGTTAAGGATACAAGTAAAATTGAACATTATTATTCTGAATTTATTGCTTATATGGGAAAACATCACAACGCAAGAATTAAAGAACAAGAAAAAGCGGAAAAATGGCTTATGCCACACATTATATCTGGCTGTCCTATAGAATACGGAAATGGGAAAGTGCTGTTTGCCGGTGAAACAGCAGGATTTCTAAACCCTATGGGCGAAGGTATATCTGCAGGAATGGAAAGTGGGTACGCCGCTGCAAAAGCGATTGAGAAAATAGATTTGAACAGCGATTTGGATTTAGTAGAGCTATACACTTTTTATCAAAACAACACTTATGCATTGAAAAATTATATGGAACGGCAATGGAATTTTGTTGCAAATATGTCGGAAACGTTCCAATACATGAAATTATGAGTAAAAACCGACCGGAAACATCGTCTCCGGTCGGTTTTCTTCAGACAGCATTCTTGTGAAATAGAGGCTTAAATTGGGTCGAACAGTAGAAAAAGATCGCCAGCTGTTTCCAGTCCAAAGCTTTTTCGCGTTGTATCCTTTTTAAAAGGTCCCAATACAAT
>DHOO01000068.1:0-23871 GCA_002409975.1 Firmicutes bacterium UBA5388 | reverse complement strand
TCGGGATAATTAAATCAAAAGACACGCAAAAAGCTCAGTCCAAGAACAGACTAATATAAGGTTATTTCTGATTAACTTCGCAGTTTTGTTGGCATCCGAAGCAACCACAATATTTCGTACGGTAACAATTGTAAATGAACTAACCCCTGAGCATTAGGTGAGAAAATTCTTCCTGTTAACAAATCTTGGTATTCCTGAGCAGGATCCATCTTTGTACTGGAGAAATCCACTTGGAGCGCTTGTTGCCTGCTAGAAACATTGTGAAAACAGATGATTTGTTCATTTTCCTCCGGGGAAGTACGGATTAGAGAGAAAATCTCATCCTTTAAAACCAGAACGTCTTGTCTGCCTAGGGGATGAAAAGCAGGATGGTTTCGACGGATTTTTAATAAAGTCGCCAGGCGCTCGTAGACCATTCTCGTCCGGGAATAAGGATTATCCAGTTCTGCCAGGAATTGCTGGAAGAAAAATTTTCTCCTATTAATGGAGCGAGGTCTGCCCGTTTCTTCAACTCCTTCATCATCATTTTCTGAGCCGAAAAGGCTATGAATATAGATAGCCGGTACCCCAACCAGCGACAAGAGAATGGAGTGGGCACAGATAAATTTCTCAATTCGGATCGACTCTGGTTCCTCTCTGCCGGAAAGGGCGTCAAAGTATGAGATATTTAGTTCATAAGGACTTTTTCCCCCGGTAACGTTATAACGATAACTAATACTCCCTCCATAGGCCTGCGTCTTTTCAACTAACATGTTTATTTCTTTCTCGGTCAGAATACCCTTGACTGGTAAGAGACCGATTCCGTCATGAGAGGCTAGAAAATTTAAAAATGTGCATCGTCCGGGCGGTTGTTCGAGGGCGCCAACCCAGCGGGTCAGCGTAGCGGCGTTTTCCTGATAGAAGGTGATAAGTACCAAGGGAGGTAAAGAAAACTGGTATACCATCTGCGCTTCATTGTAGCCATCCCCGAAATAACTGATGTTTTCCTCGTGCGGAACGTTGGTTTCAGTAATTAAGCTTATCTCCGGATAAACCAGATCTAAGACAGAGCGGAAGAGCTGAATAATCCGGTGAGTTTGTCGCAGGTGAAGACAAGTCGTGCCGATCTCTTTCCACAAGTACCCGACGGCATCCAACCTGATTAGCTTAACTCCTTGTTCTCCATAGAAAAGGAGCAATTCAATGATTTTCAGTAAAACACGGGGATTAGCGTAATTTAAATCAATCTGGTCCGTGCTAAAGGTCGTCCAGAGTAGTTTCTCCCCGGCAACGGAGGAAAAAGACGTGAGAAGTGGCAGGGCTCGGGGGCGAATAACCGCTGAGAGGTCAATATCTTTTCCAACTTCAATAAAGAATTGATCGTAGCCCGGTTCTCCTTTTAAATATCCTTGGAACCAAGCACTTTCAGCCGAGATGTGATTAATTACCGCATCGCACATAACTTTAAAATGATAACTAAGTTGTCTTACATCTTCCCAATCACCTAAGTCCGAGCGAACCTGGTAATAATCCGTGACCGAAAACCCATCATCCGAAGAATAAGGATAAAAGGGAAGAAGATGAACTCCAGAAAAAAGTCCAGTCAAATATTCCTCAGCAAACCGTCTAAGATTCTCGAAGAGCTGATTTTTGTTGTCCAGAAACTGATCGCCATAAGTAACCAGGAAAGCATCGGTCTGGTCGAACTTATAGCTCTCCTCTCTCTTCCCCGAATCAAATCTTGGAATCTTCCCTTTCTCTGTTAGCGCTTCTTTGATGACTCTCAGTAATCTTTCATAGGTTGAGTTCCCCGTCTCCTCCCCATAAAGCTCCACCAGTATTTCCCGCCCTTTTTTCAGAGATGCTTCGCTTAAAGAAAATGTACTCATGGTTCTTGAAACTTACTCCTTTGTGCTTATTTTACCCTTGGCAAGACGCTACTTGTTAACAGAAATTCCCCACATGCTCAGGAGATATTTACGAATAATAAAGATGAAAACGATGGCCGGTATAATCATAAAAAAGCCCCCGGCAAATTTGAAGTTTAACGGAGAAGCCTCTAAAGTTGCCATGATATGCGCAGGCAAGGTGCGGTTTTGAACCGTTAAGATCGAGGCGGCGAATACCTCGTTCCACGAGGTAACAAAGGTAAAAATTCCGGCTGCCGCCAGCCCGGGTAAGATTAGAGGCAGGCTAACATGGATAAAAGCCGTAATTCTATTACATCCCAGCGTTAAAGCAGCTTCCTCCAATTCATAAGGAACCTTCAGAAACAGACTGGCAGTAATTAAAACCGTAAAGGGCAAAGAAAGCGAGGTGTGCATCAGGGAAACGCCAAGGATAGTGTCGTAGATCCTCCAACGCAGAAACATTACTGCTAGCGGAATGGCTAACAGAGAAGTTGGGAACATTCTGGTAATCAATATCCCCAGCTTAAAAGCTTCTTTCCCCCGAAAACGAAACCGTGAAAGGGCATAACCGGCCGGAGCGCCGATCAGCAAAGAGAGAAGAATGGTTACCATTGCTACCAGAATGCTATTGAAAGTAGACTTTAGCACGCCATAAGCATTGATAAAATATTTAAGATTATCTAAAGAAAACTTGGTCGGTATGATCGAACGCGGCCAGGTGTATAATTCCGCCCTGGAAGTTAACGCAGCGAAAGCAATTAGAATAATCGGCGTCAGAGTACACAGGGCGATTAGACTTGCACCCAAATAGAACCCAACAGAAGAGGATGTTATCGCGCTTCTCTGCCAAGAATCCCTTTTCATTACAACACCCCCACTTGTTCATCTTTGGTCTTTAAAAACACCAGATAACTCCAAGTGATGATCATAGAAATCACCATCAATAACAGGGCGTAAGTAGCGGCGACATGTTCATTTCGAATCAGAGTATACCAGAAGAAAGATTCTGAAGCCATGACCGGAAATAGTCTACCCGCCAAAACGATAATTGGTCCAAAAACTTGAAAAGCTAACAGAGTTCGGATTATTAAGGCTGATTGGATGCTAGGTTTTAACAGAGGGAGAATGATTAACCATACTTTTTGCCACCAATTGGCGCCAAAGATATCAGCCGCTTCCAGATAGTCTTTAGCGATCATCTGGAGACCGGAGAGGAGAATAATCATCACCAAAGGGGTGGCGCGCCAGACTTCAGTAATAACAATGGCTGTCATAATCCACTGAGGTGACTGATATGAGAGATAAATCACCGCTTCCTTAAGAATACCCAGTTGATAAAGGATGCTATTAAGGTAACCCTTTTCCGTAAAAATGGACAGCCAGATCAAGCCAGCCCCTAGTTCTGAGATCCCAAGCGGAATAGCGTAAATATATAAAAAGAGCGTGGACCCCTTAAACCTTTTATTGATAATCAGGGCTGACAGGAAAGCAACCACCAGTTGGATGGGGATAATGATTACTGCCATCTTTAGTGTGTTTATGACTGCGTCTTGGTAATAAATATCTCCAAACATTCTATTAAAGTGTCGCAGTGTAAAGATCGAATGCTCCGAGCTAAATGCCAGACCGATTACTTGGAACAAAGGAACAACAAAAAAGAATAGTAAAAATATTAAAGTAGGCGCTAGTAGGAAATAGGGCAAGGCAGTTCTACGACAATCCATTTGATAACACCTCCTTAGAAAATACATCTCGTCGCTCGTCACTCGTCACTTGTCGCTCGCATGAATGATAGCCTTTGCCAGTCCCAGATGAAGCTTTAATTTTCATCCCTTCGCTTGCCCCAGCTTCGGTTTTAATTACAAGGGGAGCAGGTTGACCTCTGCTCCCCCAAATCCTAATAGTTTACGGTTGCGGATAAGGGGCTCCTGTCTCTGCAAATAGTTTTTGCAGTATAGCTTCCTGCCTTTTGAGGGTGGTTTCAATTGGCCGGCCCTGTACCACAATGGCCTGGAAGGTATCGGTATAAATCGGAACAAATTCGCCACTGCGATTGCCGAGACCCACAGGAAGTAGTGTGACGATACCATCCGTAGCGCCTGCTTGTTTGGTCACTGCTTCCGCCAGGATCTTTAAAGCGCCTTCTGGCACGTAATTGATTGCTTCATAGGTTGTCGGGAAGAACCCAGTGCCTTTAAGGATCTTTACTTGGGTTTCCGGTTGAGTGAACAGATCAATCAGTTTCCAGGACTCCTCTAAATTTTTTGCGCCCCGAGGGATACCCAATCCGGCAATAACAGAAATAAAGGCGCGTCCTTTCGGACCGGCTGGTGAAGGGAAAGCCACAAACTGGTCAGGTTTTTCGCGCAGGGCCGGGCTGCTTCTGGCCGTATGATCCCAAACTACCCAGACTTCTTCTAAGAGTAACGGGTCGGACATAGATTCATAAATTACTGAACTGGGATGAGAGTATTTGAAGAGTTCTTTTAGATACTTCCAAAGCTCAATCCCTTCCGGAGAATTAAATTTTTGCACTTGATGGCCGGTGTAAGAGGGATAAAGATAACCATGGAGCATTCGCCCAAAGAGTCCTTTTGGGCCGCCCGGGAAACCAAATTTTGGCCCACCGGTCTGTTCATGCATGTTTTTCGCCCATTGCAGAAGCTGTTCATAAGTAAGAGCATTGAGCTCAACACCGGTTGGCAGATAGGCCAGGGCTTTCTTATTGGCGACCATCAGATAAGTAGCTTGCGTCCAAGGAATATAAACTTGCTGTCCGTTCATTTGCCCCAGCTTTACCAGTTCGGGAATGAAGGTGCGCCCAGGAAGCGCCGGAAGATTCTTTAGATCCTGGGGGATACCATTGGCCAGTAAGTCCGGAAAATCACCATGTAGCGTTCCAAAGACATCGGTATTGCTTTTTTTAGCTTTAGCCTCCGCTAATAAACGATCAATAAACGGGCCGTAATCTTCGTTGAGCATCGTTACTTTAATGGCTGTTTTTTCCGTAAACGGGTGCAAAATTTCATCCCTGATAAACTGTTGCTCCTCAATCGGTCGAAATTGCGTAGAGGCAAAAAACACCTGGGTTTTAGCGACTACGGGCAACACGAGGAGAGCAACCGTTGCCACTGCCGCCGTGATCATTAAAATTAAAATCCTTCGCTGTTTCATTTTTCCACTTTTCCTCCTTTTTAAATAGGATGATATAAGTGTGATCTATACCAAAATCAGCTAACCTCCAGGACACTCCTCCTTTCATTGCAGATTTTTTTGTCATTCTCCAGGTTGAACAGGTCTTTCTTTTTGGACAAGTAAGTCTACCACCGACCTGCTAGCGATAATTGACTAAAATTTGCTTGGAAAACCAGTTGCTTTTTACTTTGCTTGATGAGCAGGCGCTGTTGATTCACGTAGCACAAGTTCATACGGGAGTTCCTGTTTGATGTTCTCAATGGCCTCTCCATTAATCAGTTTCAGCAAGTTTAGCGCTGCCTCTTGTCCGATCGCAAAACTAGGTTGAACCACGGTGCTGAGAGAGGGATGCACTAAAGAAGCAAATTCAATTCCATCAAAACCCATCAGAGAAATATCGTCAGGTACCTGTAGTTTATTTTCCCGTAGAGCATTCAACGCCCCCACAGCCATCATGTCATTAAAAGCAAAGATAGCGGTAGGGGGTTGATTCCATTGGGTTATCATGATTGAAGCCGCCGTATAACCCGACTCCACCGAATAGTCGCCCTCCACTACATTCTCTAAAGAGAATTCTAGATCCTGACCTAAATAAGCCAATTTACATCCTTGAAGCCGATCCCGGCTAATGGTCAGATCACCAATCGGTCCACTGATAATACCGATCCGGCGGTGGCCAAGTTCAAAAAGGCTCTGAACAGCCTTGAAAGAAGCTTCTATGTTATTAACATACACACAAGGAATATTAGGCTCAGTAGAATAGCTTAAAGTTAAGATGAAAGGCAGTTCTATCTCACGCAAGGTCATCAGGTACTCACTGGTAAAATGGGGGCTACTCATGATCAGGCCGGTAACACCATGTTTTTTGACCTCTTGAAGAAAGGTATACTCATCCGCGGCTTTTCCGTCACTGTCATATAAAATCATGGAATATCCTTCGTCCTTAAGAACACTTTGTACCCCTTTAACCATCTGAGCCAAGGTCGGATTTAAAACATTGGAGATAAAAACCGCAATCGTCTGCCCCTTACCTAAAACTCCTCGTTCTGCGGAACCTCCTATATACCCAAGTTCCTTGGCGACCTCTGCCACTCGTTCCCTGGTTCTTTCACTCACCAATGTGCTCCCATTTAATGCCCGAGAGACCGTTGCCGGTGAAACCTGGGCCGCTTTTGCAATATCGTAGATAGTAATCGCCAACTCATTTCACTCCTATTCCTTCCTGGCGTTCTTTTTCGACGCAGTCTGGTAGTTTTCTTATTAAAGATTATTCAACACGGTTTCATGAAATCCTTCTTTCATTTCAATAAAATTTCATTAGTTTCATTTTGTTGCATTAATTGCAAAGATGATTTGCTCCCTCATATAAGAAGTTATATGAAATACTAATTATCTTAAATGAAAGTTTCCATGCCTTTTTTGACTATTACTCTGTACAAAGCTATTCTTCAAAACAGTAATACGAAAACCGACCGGAAACATCATCTCCGGTCGGTTTTCTTAATTATAGCCGGGCATCTCGACAAGCATCATAGAATTCTTTAAAAAAGATCAATATTTTGTGGTTAAAACTTAAATCAGGACAATTATATCATTCCTTAAGGAAAGCATTATGAAAGTTAATAAAAAATGGACAAAAACAATTATTCCATAAAGTTTTTTACTGCGCCAATCATCCCGGCATCATTAGATAATTTTGCTGTTGTAATGACCACATTTTTGAAAAAGGCAGGCATCGCTTTTGCCCTTACTTTTTCTATAAGTGGCTTTATAATGATCCGCCCCTGTTGCGAAACCCCTCCACCAATAATAATAGCCTGGGGGTTAAATATATGTAGCAAAGTCACTATTCCTGCAGCATTATAATCTAAAAAGCTATCAATACATTTTACTATCTCTTTATTTCCCTTTTTTGCTTCTTCAAAAATTATTTTACCATTAATTTCTGTAAATTGATTCCCCGCTACTTTTCTTACTTCCCTAATTAAAGCAGTCATCGAGCCATACTGTTCGAAACATCCTTTATTACCGCATGTACACTGTCGGCCATCTTTTTTTAAAACAATATGCCCTATTTCACCTGCAATCCCAATACTACCAAAAAATATCTTGTCCTCTAGGATAATGCCGCCTCCGATCCCCGTTCCAATTGTATAGGCAATCATATTTTTAAAGCCTTTGCCACTCCCTACCCAATGCTCAGCCAAAGCCACACAGTTGGCGTCATTTTCCACTATTACGTCTAAATTAGTTACTTTCTCAATTTCTGCTTTTAAATGGGTTCCTTTCCAGCCTGGAATGTTACCACAGTCTCCGATCACTACACCATTTTTATTATCTATCTGCCCGGCGGCTGATACCCCTATACCTTCAATGTCTATATCATTGTCAGCAGCATAGGATGTTATTTTTTTTGCGATCTTCTTTATAACATTGATTAAAGGAACTTGATAATTATTAATGTTGGATTGTTCAACCATTTTATATAATATTTGACCTTTTTCATTAACTATTCCTGCTTTAATTGTAGTTCCTCCAATATCAATTCCGATATATTTTTTCATAACCCATAGCCTCTCTCTTTTATATACTACACTACCCTACGATATAGATAAACTTACTGGGCTCGTTGCGTTGTCTTTTGATTTAATTATCCCGATACAATATATTGATAGCCTAATACCAGTCAATCACTATATATTGTATTGGGACCTTTTAAAAAGGATACTACGCAAAAAGCTTTACTAAATTAAAGGCTGCCAAAATGGCAGCTTTTTTCTTTCTTTACTAGGAGTAAGTCATAGGGCATGGCATAACTCCTTTTCAAATTCAGTATAGTTTTTCTAAAATAGAGCTAGATGTCTTTTGGTTGTTATTCTGGCTGATCTCAAAGCTTCGGCGGTAATATTCCATATACATTAGATCCAAAAGATAAAGCTGCCCCATTTTGACTGAAGTGGAACCACCTTGCAATGGACTTTCATTGGCGCCACAAAGAATTGTCACATCAGAAAAGCTAGTTAGGGGTGATTTTATAAAGCGGGTTATCGTGACTACCTTTGCCCCCGCCTCTTTTGCCAGCTTTGCCACATTGATAGTATCCTTTGTAGAACCAGAATAGGAGATGACAATAGCTAAGTCCTTATCCGTAAGCATACTTGCCGTCATCGCCTGCATATGAGAATCTTGAACACAGTGTACTTTGGGGGTAATACGTAAAAATTTATTCATTGCCTCCATGGCGGTCAGCATAGAAGCGCCTACGCCAAAGAAGTATACATTATGCGCATTTTCAAAATAATCCATGGCACGAGAGAATTCTTCCAGATTCAAAAGGTTGAAGGTTTCATTAATTGCGTTCAGGTTGGTTTTCAGCACCTTTTGAGCAAGCTCAGCAAAGGCGTCAGAAGAGTTAATATGTTTTCCAAGCTGTTCGGTATCCTCGTTATCCTCTGTAATGCTTAAAGAAAGCCGCATTTTAAATTCTTGATAGCCTCGCAGTTCCATAGTGCGGCAGAAACGAAACACACTAGTATCCCCCACATCACAAGCTTCTGCCAGTTCTGTAATTGACATAAATAATACCTTTTTCGGATTTTGCAGGGCATAGTCTGCTACTTTCTTCTCAGCATTAGTAAATTGATTGTATAGGGATTGAATTTTTAAAAGAAAATTTTCATTAGCCACCTTTCTTACTCCTAACCTATTATAATTTACATAAATAATATTACCGGCTAAAGCTGTCGAGCAGCGCCACTAAATACCCGTACTGTTTTCTAAATTTACCTATTACACCGCTAAATCTAAAATTTGTACTCAAAATTTTTGTGCCTCAACAGCATCTCTTTAGGTATACATTCCCAAGTACTATTATACTTACCAAACACTCCAGTGAAAAAAGATTTACCGATATATATTTCCCCTCAATTACAACTTTCCCTTCAACCTTTGACCGCACCCATAGTAATACCCTGTGTAAAATACTTTTGAAAAGCAATAAACACTATTAAAATCGGAACAGCCGCAAAGGTAGCGCCCGCCATCAGCACTCCATAGTTAGTGGCAAACTCCTGCTGCATAGTTGCAACACCTAACGGTAGTGTCAATTTTAGCTTAGAATTCAACATAATGAGCTGCATAAAGTAATCGTTCCACGCGCCGATAAATGTAAAAATAGCTAAAGCCGCAATACCCGGCTTTACCATCGGCACAACAATTAGAATGAAAGTCTTTAGTTCACTAGAGCCATCGATTTTAGCAGCTTCTAAAATTTCGGTCGGCAGTGTTTCATTGAACTGCTTCATTAAAAACACACCAAAAGGCCAACCTACCGCAGGCAAAATAACCGCTGACAGCGTGTTGTGAAAACCCCATGAGCTGATCAGACGCACCAGCGGAACTAGTATAACTTGCTTAGGCAAAGCCATCGCAGCTACAAGTATGGCAAATATTAGCTCGCGGCCATAGAACTTTTTTTTAGCAAGCACATAACCTGCCATGGTGGATACAACACAAACCAGAATCATTGTCCCAAGCGCAATCAATACGCTGTTAAAGAACCAAGTCAATGCCGGGTTATAAAAGAGTTTCCTATAATTTTCTATGGTTGGATGTATGGGAAACCATTGTGGCGGCAACTGAACGGTAACCTCTTGCTGCTTAAATCCACCTGTGATTACCCAATAAAAAGGAAAAATAAAGCCAATGGTTAAGATATATAAAAGCGTCATTCTCAGGATATTACCGATTGAAGTCTTTTTTTTGCTATTTTTCATGCCTACACCTCTCCTTTCTTAATATTCAACTTTATTGCTGAAGAACTTGAATTGTAGGATGCTAAAAAACCCAATTACCACTGCAAGTATTACACCCATTGCGTTAGCATAACCAAATTGTGTCAACTTGAAGGCGGTTTCATATACTAGGTACATAACGGTACTAGTATGGTAATTTGGTCCTCCTGAGGTAAGTAGTTGAATAAGAGAGAAGCACTGGAAGGAATTTATAATGGTGATGACAACTACGTAAAGAGTGGTTGGCATTATACAAGGCCATTTTATGTATTTAAATACTTGCCAATTAGTAGCGCCGTCAATTTCCGCAGCCTCTATATGGGACTTGTCGAGATTGCTAAGAGCAGCAATATACAGAACAATTGGCTGACCAATTGAGGTCGTAAATAGCACAAGTAAAATTGACCAGAGGGCATAATGTTTATCACCCAGCCACATAATAGGCTGATTGATCATACCTAATGTCTCCAAGAACCAGTTGAGGATACCGCTTAGTGGATCAAAAATCCATTTCCAAACTACTATTACAGAAACAGTACCGGTAACAACCGGCAGGTAGAACACCCCGCGGAAAAAGGAGCATACTAAAGAACTTTTCTGATAAATTGTAAGCGCAACAAAAATAGAAAATAAAATAATGAAAGGAACAACACCGATCACAAGTACGATGGTGTTTTTCATGGATTTTAAGAAGACCTCGTCTTTAAATAAATTAATGTAGTTGCCAAAACCAAGAAATTCAAACCTATTTATTGAATAATTAAAAAAACTGGTAAAAATGCTGACAATAATTGGATAGACAACAAAAACAGCAAAAAAGCATATGGCAGGAAGCAAAAATACGCCTGCAACTATTGTTTCATGTATGTCTTTGGGCATTGTCCGCCATCTTCTAAAGCGAGCATCTTTTAATGGCGGCATTATTAAGTTTCCTTGTGCTTTTAGACTATTATTATCCATTACTGTTATCACCTCGTTGCTGTAGATCTATATATTCCCCCCCACGCGATTGTGGGGGGGGAACCTCAAAAAATACTATGAAAGCAAAGCTTTCTCTTTATTGCTTAATAGAATCATTTGCTACCTTAACAAAATCGTCCAACGCCTGCTTTGGTGTTTTGTCACCGGTAAAAGCAGCTTGAAGAGCCGGGAACCAGGCAGTACGCATTTTCGCAAAGCCATCTATCGTATTATAGTAAGGAGAATAGTACTTAGTGAGACCAGCCAGATACGTCATAGTCTCGTCTCCTTTATAAAGGTTACCGAAGGAAGAACGAACCGGGAAGGTGTTAGTAGCTTTTACGTTCTTAGGACCCCAGATCGAATCGTTGCAGATAAAGTCGATCAGTAATTTCGAGGCTTTAATCTTGTTGGCATCACCATTATCAAATACACAGAAACCATCGATCAGATACTCCAATTCCGGTATGCCATCTGCAGATGGGAAGGGAACCATGATCGGTTCGAATTTAATTTGGTCTTTCTTGGTTGCGAAAAGCCCAGATGAGAATAGAATTGTATGCGACACCCGTTGGGCGCAAAACTCATCGATCGCAGCTGTACCATCAGAAGCAGAACCATTAAGTAGTAACCCGCTTTTAATTGCATTTACTACAAACTCGAGACCCCGCACCCCACCCTGGTCGTTAATGGTGTACTTAGTAATTTTCTCATCGGTAATCGAGGAATCATATAAGTTAGCGATAAAAGCACGCGTCCCTTGGTCGCCACCCTGCGATGAACAGAAGATAATCGCCCCTCGCTCTTTCTTCGCTTTTAGCGCCTCAAGAAGCGCTTTATATTGGCTGGTTGTCCATGTCCTGTCACCCTTAAGATTGAGCATATTTAACAAACCATGTTTTTCTAGCATGTTCTTATTAAAACCCATCAGGAACGGAGCAGAGGAAATAGGATACATATAGTACTTGTTCCCTACTTTACAAGCATTAATGATATTGTTATTATTGACATCTTTAATAAACTCACCTGTGAACATATCACTTAAATCAGCCAGAACGCCGCTTTTTCCGTAAGCAATGATCCGTCCGGGCGCATCAAACAGTACATCACAGACAGTTTTCCCCTGAATAGCAGTATTAATTTTTTCCGGTCCGGAAGCAAAGTCAATATTCTCCAGATTAACCTTGATGTTAGGGTACTTTTGGTTGAAGGCCGTAATAATCGACTGTTCATATTTGCCTATAACACCATCCACTGCCATAAAGTTTGGGAAGTTCCACCAGGTAATTTCTGCCTTCAGCTGGGCTAGATCATCAGCTGCGCCTACTTGGATATTACCACTTACCACTGTAACCAGTAACAGTAAAGTCACCATTAATAGGGAAAATACCTTTTTCATAACATAATCCTCCTTAATTATTTTTTATTTTTAGCAGTAATTACTGCTAATCCCCCTCTTCAGTTCACTATTCAAAGCCTGGCAGGAAACGACCGATCCGCCGTTAATTTCTCTCAAAAACATTCAACTTCACAAGAATACCGCTTATTAAATTCCTATATATATTGCTATAATAAAATATTTACAAAGACATCATAACATGTCCAGAAATTTTTTTCAAGTTAAATTTATAAAAAAAATTTTTTCCATAACGCTCTATAAAAACATATGGTGAATAACACTTGACAAAAGCACTAGGTGAGGAATTACTACACAATCTTTTCTCCTCTTTTCTGCTGTAAACTAATGCTATTAATTACATTTACAAACCTTTCAGTAATTTCCTGAGGTCTTGTGATCGCTCCACCAACCACAACCGCAAAAGCTCCTAATTCTAACATTTTTTTCGCTTGTTCCGGATAATGAATTCTTCCTTCAGTAATAATCGGAACCTTAGTACTTTTGGTCAATTTTTCAACCAGTTCAAAATCTGGTTCTTCAAGTTGTGGCGAATAGCTGGTATAACCACTTAAAGTAGTACTTATGAAATCTATACCTGTATTCGCAGCATTTATTCCTTCTTCATAGGTAGAAATATCCGCCATCAATAACTGCTCAGGATATTTTTCTTTGATTTTTCTTAGAAATTGAGTAACTCTCAGACCATCAGGTCTTTCTCTTAAGGTACAGTCCAGGGCGATGATATCTGTCTTAATCGCAGCTAAAGCATCAACCTCTTTCATCGTCGCTGTGATATGTTGTTCATAGCCTTCATATTGTTTTTTAATAATACCAATAATCGGTAAGCCTACTTTTTCTTTGATCTCTTTTATATCCCTAATTCCATTTGCTCTAATACCTACTGCCTTTGCCTGTTGTGCGGCAAGAGCCATAAGTGGCATAATACCCCCGCTCTTCGAATATAGGGGTTCACCCTCAAGCGCCTGGCAAGAAACGATTAAACCACCTTTTAACTGCTTGATAATATCATGCTTTACTTTCATAGTTATTCCCCTTTAATTATCTTAGCTTTTGGTCTATTACATACAATAAATTATTGTTATAAATTTATAACCTTATAAAACCTCTATATTGGTTTTTGATAATGGTCCTCTTGAAATTATCTTTATTTATAATTTTTCCAGGAAATCTACACCTGTAATCGCGTATTTTTCTTTCAGTTCTCTAAAACCCTCTTTGATCTTTTCTTCATCGGCGCCGCTGTAATTATTAAATGGCCGCCTGGAATATCCGGCGTCAACCCCCATCCATTTAAGACCTAAGCGCATAACAGAAAAATAATCATATGAGACAGAATAATTAATAATTTGGACAGCGGTCTTCTGTTTTGCTTTTGCCGTTACAAGATCATTATTTTGGATCGCATGATAAATTTCGATAAATAACTCAGGCATTAGATTGTAGAAAGAACCAATAATACCATCTGCCCCGTTAATTAGTCCTGAAATTGCCATTTCATCACAACCAGAATAAATTAGAAAATCCCGACCAATTTGCTCTTTAATTAAAGCAATTTCGTGGTGGGTCGTTGCTGTATATTTTATCCCTTTCACGCGCTCAATTGCTGCTAACTTCTTGATAGTATTAAATCCTAAAATGCCTGCCAGTGGCACATTATAAATAATCATGGGCAACGGTGTAGCTTCACCAATATCTTTATAATAGTTAAAGATATGTTCTTCATTAAATCTCCAATAAAAGGGCGGTACAGAAGAAATAGCATCTGCTCCGGCTTGATAAGCATGCGTGGCTAATTCAATCGAGTTCTTCGTCCCGATGGCCCCAATATGCGCCATAATAGGAACACGTCCAGCTACTTCATTAATAATAATTTCAACAATCCGTTTTCTTTCCTCTAAAGTCATTAAGAACCCTTCGCCAGTACTACCTGTCAAATAGAGACCATTTACTCCTTTATTAAGTAAATGATTGATAAAACCCCTGGTTCTCTTTTCATCAAGCGCTTCATTTTCATCAAAAATAGTTAATAAGGCCGGAATTACTCCTCTAAAATTTGGTAATTTAATATTAGCCATTTCTCTCCCCCATTAATCTTTTTCATCATGATATATCTTTATTGGTTAAATTAAATGACAGGCAACATAATGTTCTTGGCCATTAATGATATGTTTTTGCAGTTCTGGAGTTTCATGCTTACACTTCTCCATACTCTCTTTACACCTCGGATGAAAGGAGCAACCGCTTGGTGGATTTACCGGGCTAGGCACATTCCCCTCTAAAATTATACGTTTCGACTTTTTATCAAGATCGGCTACAGGAATAGCAGATACTAAAGCTTTTGTATAAGGGTGTAATGTGTTAGCATAAAAATCATCAGCATTAGCCAACTCAACAATTCGTCCCAAATACATAACGGCGATTCGATCACTAATGTATTCTACAACGCTTAAATCATGGGTAATAAAAATATAAGTTAGGTTTCGCTCATCTTTTAATTTCTTTAATAGTTTTAAAACCTGAGCTTGGATGGATACATCTAAGGAACTAACCGCCTCATCACAGACAATTAACTCCGGTTCAACGCTTAGCGCTCTAGCTATACCAATACGCTGCCTTTGTCCCCCGCTAAATTCATGTGGGTAACGGTTCATATATTCTCTTCTCAAGTTAACATCTTCAAGTAAATCGCCGATTATTTTACGTCTTTCCTTTTTTGATTTAAGGCCAAACTTCTTTAACGGATCTTGAAGCGAACCAAAAATAGTAAAAGCAGGGTTCAATGAAGAATGTGGGTCTTGGAATACAATTTGTAACTTTTTCCTCGCCTTCAACATCTCTTTTGCTGACAATTTTATTAAATCCTTTTCTTCACCATCAAAATTGTAAACAATGCTCCCTGCGGTAACCCTTAGCAATTGTAAGATTGATTTACCTAATGTCGTTTTACCACAACCGCTTTCACCCACCAGCCCTAAAGTTTCACCTTTATAGATATCAAGATCTACACCATCAACCGCTTTTACATAACCTACTGTTCTTTTAAATACGCCTCTTTGAATTGGAAAATATGTTTTAACACCTCGCAATTTCAGTAACGCTTTTTTCTGGTCATTCATTTTCTAACACCTTTCTATAATGCCAACATTTAGCATGATGTGTGCCAGTTACTTTAAAATCATTCGGCATTTCAAAACATTTTTCATCACAATAATCACATCGCGGGTTAAACTGACATCCTTCAGGGCGGTTATAAGGATCAGGGGTATTTCCTCTAATCGGCTCAAGTTCCTGATTTTTGCCACAACCCAACACGGGGATTGACTTAAGTAAAGCTTTCGTATACGGATGAGCTGGTGTTTTAAATACTTCTTCTACAGTTCCACTTTCCACAATATTTCCCATATACATAACAACAACATCATCAGCAAGTTCTGCGACCACACCCATATCATGAGTGATCATCATTATTGCTGTCTTATATGTTTCTTTTAGCTGATTCATTAAATCAAAAATTTGCGCTTGAATTGTTACATCTAAGGCTGTCGTTGGTTCATCCGCAATTAAGACCTTGGGATTACATGACATTCCCATTGCGATCATGGCCCGCTGACGCATTCCTCCTGAGTATTGATGCAGAAACTCATCAACTCGTTGCTCAGGCAATGGGATCCCCATACCTCTTAACAGTTCAATTGCTTTCTTTCTCCTTGCCCTTTTTGTCATTTTAGTATGATACCGGAGACTTTCTATAATTTGGAACCCGACTGTATATACCGGATTAAGGGCGGTCATAGGGTCTTGAAAAATCATTGCAATTTCCGAGCCGCGAAGAGAACGCATTTTTTTTCCGTTCTTTGCTAATTGGTCAATCCGAATGTCACCCTCTTCAGAATGATAAATAATTTCTCCTTCTTCAATTCTTGCCAGTGTAGGTAAAAGTCTCATGATTGAGGTTGCTGTTACACTCTTTCCACACCCGCTTTCCCCAACCATACACAATGTTTTTCCTCTTTTTAGCTTAAAAGATACGCCATCGACCGCCTTATTGCATCTCTGATTGGTATAAAAGTATGTTTTTAGATTATTAACTGTAATAATTATCTCTTCATTCATCTCATGACCACCTTCCTATCCTTGTTGAGTAGGGTCGGTCGAATCCCTGAGTCCATCTCCAATAAAATTTACACTTAATACAAAAGTAGAGATCAGAATCCCAACAGGTAACCAAATCCACCAATTTTCTTTTAAGATGGAAAGATCTTGAGCAACATTCAAGATATTACCCCAGGTCGGTATATTTAATGGCACTCCGAGTCCAAGAAAACTAAGGGATGTTTCTTGTAGAATAAACATGGCCGTACTTAAGGTAATATTAACCATAATTGGTCCAAGGGCATTAGGCAACATATGCTTATAACAAATTATGAAATCATTTAAACCAAAAGCGCGTAAGGCTTGAACATATTCCTCTTCACGTATGGAGAGCATTTGGGATCTAACCAGTCTATAGACCGATCCCCAACCTGTCACAATAAAAATAAGTAATAAATTCCATAAGCTTTGTCCTACAATAGAAACAAGGAGTAAAACTAAAATTATTTGCGGGAATGACATGAAGATTTCTGAAATCCGCATAAAGATCTTATCAAGCCACCCCCCTTTATAACCAGCATAACAGCCAATCATAACACCAATCAGCGCCGCTCCTAAAGCACTACCAAGTCCCACTAAAATAGAGATCCGTCCGCCATAAACAATCCGCGCAAAGACATCGCGGCCTATTTTATCAGTACCTAATATGTGTTTAGCTGAGGGTGGCTGTAAAGCATTTATAACATCAATTTTCCCTGGATGATAACGACAGATCAAAGGAGCAAAAATAGTAGCCAGCACGATAAAGGTAAAGACAACCAAGCCAATCAGCGCCAATTTATTGTTGAAGAATTTGTTTAGTACACGGTTCTGCAATTTGTTTTTTACAATTCCAGATTCCTCTTGCTGTTTAATACTATCCATTATTTTGTCCAATTTAGACTTCTTATTTTTTCTCAATTTTATCACCTTTAATCCAACTTTACCCGTGGGTCTAGTAACGCGGTAAAAAAATCAACTAAGAAACTGGCAATTAAAACAGCTAGCACAAAAAATAGGGCAATCATCATTACTAATGGCAAATTTTGGCCTCTAACAGCTGCAACAAATTCCTTTCCAATCCCGGGCCACTGGAATATTTGTTCAATAATCACAGAACCCCCTATCAACATCGGCAATCTAAAACCGACTAAAACAATTACCGGGGTTAAAGCGACTCTAAACCCATGAATAAAATTAACCCGCCATTCGGGAATACCTTTACTGCGAGCAGTTTTAATAAATTCTTTGTTTAGAGCATCCAACATACTGGCGCGCGCATATCTCATCACGCCCGCAGTCATGGTAAGCCCTAAAACGAAAGCCGGTAATACTAAGTGTGGCAGCCGATCTAAAAAAGAATCATATCCAGGCATCATTCTCCCACCTGAAGGTAACCAGCCAAGTTTAAGCGCAAAGATTAAAATCGCAACTAATCCAAAGAAAAACTGGGGGATTGAAACCCCAATCATTCCGGCAACAGTTAACATATGATCAAGCATCGATCCCTTCTTCAAAGCGCTCAAAGTTCCCAATATACTTCCTAAAACAGTGGAAATTAATAAAGCCGCAACCGATAGTTCAATCGTAGCCGGCAAGCGATCTATCACAATTTTAGAAATGGGGACACCGCTAGTTAAGCTATATCCAAAATCACCTCTTAGCACTCCGCCTAACCATTTAAAATATCTTATCACAAAAGGATCATTTAACCCTAAAGACTCCCTAAGCGCTTCCAACCTTTCAGGAGAGATATTAGCCAGAACATCCGGACTGACCATAAAAGATACGGCATCCCCAGGTGTTAATTCTAAGCCTGCGTAAATAAGAAAAGTAATAATTAACAACATTGGAATCAATACTAAAGTCCTTCTTGTAATGTACTCTAACATGTCCTCACTCCTAAAAAATTATATCCTTTTCCTCTATTTATTCTGCTCTTCCTTTGTTGTCGTATCGTTTTAAATGGGGATGACTTACAGCAGTCTTACCTTTGATGCCTTATATCCTAAGGTCATTATGAAATAGCCCAGTAAAGTGGGAGATGCGAAATGGAAAGGCCTGGGTTAATGGAATGGATGCTATTTCAACTCGAAATAAGAAACAAAAATCTTAGTACAAATAAAACCCAGGCTTTTAAACACTTGATGGTTTTATAATCTTAAACGCTTATTTTCTGGGAAATTTGTTAACATAGAATAAACGAGTATATCTAATATCAACAGGGTGCACATTCATATGAACCATTTTTTCAATTGCAGTAACATCGGATACAGTTTTACTAAAAGCATAATCAACCAGTCCTGCTTCTGTATTAATCACTAGATTGGGATCACTTTCAGAGCTTGGATACAATTGAATCCTTTCAATATTTCCAACGCCTTGATCCCAGTATCCTTTATAGCGAATGAAGGTAGCATAGTTATTCATACTAACTTTTTCAAGTTTAAAGGGGCCCGAACCAATAGGCGCTTGCCAATATGAGGCTCGTTGTGCCTGAAGTGGATCCGTATTGTTTAATAAATGTTTAGGTAGTGGAGGCCATTGAGAAAAAGTCAGTAAGGCATTAGGATCTAATTTTTCAAAATTAAAGGTTATTTTATTTCCATCAATCACAATCCCGCTAATTTCAGCAGCCTTACCTTGAATGTAAGCTTGATATCCTTGTAGACAACTATAGGTGTTTGCCGCTACTGCATTAAGCTGTGGAACTTTTGCAGAATATTCAACCGTAAACTTAACATCCTCTGTCGTAATTGGTACGCCATCATGCCAGGTAATGCCATCACGTAATACAAACTCTATACTTAAGCCATCAGCGCTTACTGAATATTTAGAAGCTAATTGACCCTTTTTAGGTGTCAAGTTTTCATCTGCTACGATCAAACGATCAAATAAGAACTTTTGTGGCATATAGTAACCTGGATTGACAAATACTGTTTCAAAGAATTCAATTGGTCCCCCGTTAGAATATAATGTTCTCTTCCCATTTGCGTCCGGTTTAATGTCCCAGTCAATAATCCTCCAATCATAAGCAAACTGCTCATTTCCATATGGAATACTCTTCCGATCGATACGATCGCTCTCATAAATAAATACTTGTTGATAATAGAGAGGAATATTAAACAACTGTTCATTTTCATATCTTTGCAGTTTGTAGAAAGCTGCTTTTTGTTTATCCAGATCGACGGTAGCATTAGTAGCGGTAATTAATTTATCCAACTCCGGGACAGCTGGGGTATGTGAATTGCTCCCAGCTCCGCCTTGGAAACGATTATAATACTCATGCATAGTAAGCGCAGCAATTGCCGCGTAAGCTAAATCCCAATCGACAACAGATGGTCCATTGACCGGATCTTTGGGCGTTGTCCATAATTGTGAAGCTAAATCCCCTTCCAATTTTCTAAACCGCATTTTTATTCCCACTTCTCCAAGATAGGCCTGGATAGCTGTCATTAAGTCGACAGTTAATTGATCTCCATAATAGTAAACAACATCAAGCACCTTACTCTGATTCCAACCGGCTGCTTTTAACAATGCTTTTGCTTTTGCAGGATTGTATGTATAATTGTTTAAGCCACTTACTTTCCACTCACCATTTGGGGTAAGACTATTCGCCGCGACAGCTTTACCTTCCATTAAACTAGCCACTAAGGCATCCATATCAATAGCATATGCAATTGCTTGTCGAATACGCACATCAGCTAATACATTTTTTTCACCGGCAATACTGGTTGGCGCAAATGAAATCATAAGCGCTACAATAACCAATAAAACACCTAACCTTTTCATTATGAATCCTCCTTAAAAATTATTATAAAAGGTTAAAAATACCCCTCTTTTACCCATTGTTGGGGTAAGAAATAAGTATGGGCAAACATCACCACCTTTTCGTGCCCAATGGACGAAAAGTGAAATTAATGGATATCACATCGTTAATTTGAGGTAACTGATAATTACTAATTTAATTATAGTTTTTTTATTACATTTGTCAATAAAATTTTGTAATATTATTACCCCCTAAATTTATTTTCTGTAGTATTATAACACGATAAGTCCTATCAATCGGTCTTTACAAAGGAAATAATCTGTTTATATTTTTGTTTTGACAAAAAACATGTAATAATGTTACACTTAAAATTAAGAGGTGAGCAACATATGCAAAAGAACAGTAATAATTTATTGCTAAAGATTGGATCGTCTATTAATGATTTACGACCTTCGGAGCAAAAAATTGCTCAATATGTAGTACATAATTATCAGGATGTAATCTATCAAACAGTTAGTGAACTAGCTTCAAATTCCGGAGTATCAGAGGCCTCGGTTATGCGTTTTGTTAAAACCCTTGGTTTCAAAGGTTTCCAATATTTTAAGTTATCTCTAGCCAACATTCCCGACAATAACGACGGCGCTATGCAATCCTTATTACAGGATGACTCGGCGTTTAGCGTCAAAACCAACATTAGAAATAACATCATTACCTCAATAAATGATACTGCTACTGTGTTAGAAGATGACAGTCTTAATAAAGCAGTTAATTTTATCCTTAAAGCCAAGCAAATTTTCCTTGTGGGAGTAGGTTCTTCAGGTATAATAGCCAGGCTTTTATCTTACAAACTTCTAAGAATAGGAATCATTTCTAAATATATTAGCGACTCCCACCTTCAAACTATGCATTCTTCCCTGCTGGACAAAAGGAGTCTGCTCATCGGTATCTCCCATTCAGGTTCTACAATTGATACTGTTGATGCCTTAAGAATTGCTTATGAAGGTGGGGCTAAAACAATCTGTATTACCGACCATATAAAATCACCGATTGTAAAATATTCAAATGTGCTTCTTTGTACCTATGCCCGGGAGGATCCTTTGGGAGTATCCCAGGGAACCAGCTCAGCTTCACAGATCTATGTTATTGAAACATTATTGGCCTGTCTCTATAATAATGTCAAGGAACATGCCAACCTGGCCAGAAAGAAAACTGCGGAATCAGTGCTTAAGAAAATGTACTAGTATAGAATGATAAAAGCCCGCTTTTCAGCGGGCATCAAAACCTTTTAGCAATGATTAGGGTTAACTCATATTGCTAATGATTCTGAGAGACATCAAACATCATAATCATCAACAATCCATCCTCAATTTGAATCGTTATTTTTTCTACCTTTCCTAATCTTCTCCCCAACCTCAGGAAACGCTCTCTCCAACTGCACTATTAACCAGATTCTTGTTCGTTCATCCCCTTGGCGCCACAAATTTACAATATGCTGCAAGTAGGCAATCAAATCTTGATCTTGATCCAAATTTTCCTTAACCATTTCATCTAATCTAATCTGAGAATAAAACTCTGAAAAAGACGGATCTCTCAGTATACTTGTCAATCCCTCACTAAACCTCTGCGGTCCTAAAAGCTTAACCCCATTTATTATATATTCTTGAGGGGAAATAAACATTTCTCCTTTACCGGTGATAATCCAATCCGGATTAGCGGCAAACTGTTCTTTTAAGGTCGCAAGAAAAGCATTAGAAGGTTCTAATAAGTTCTTTTCAATCTTTGAAATATTACTCCGGCTCATGTTTATTGCTTCGCTAACTTCTTTCTGGGATAATCCAAGGTGTCTTCGAAACTGTAGTACCCGTTCACCAATACTTTTATCGTTCATTAGGAAATTTTCTCCTTGACATTAGTTCATTGTGAACATATAATTAGATTGTACCGGTCAAAATATACTTATTTATATGAGGCAAAAGTAAATTAAACAATATAAAACCTGGGTCCAAACTCTATGTTTGAACCTCAATTTTGTATTGCCCAAATATTAATTATTACCATTCAATATTATACCATATTTTCGATGAAAGATTAGAGGGATATGTTAAACGCCAATCCTAAAATCATCACTTCTCTAGAACAACAGATCGATGCTGGTCGCCAAAAGCTCCAAGATCTCTGGGAGGACCGGGGTTTTACCGATGCGGAAGTATTAGCCGCTGGTATTGAGCTGGACGATCTACTTAATGAATACCAAAAATTAAAATCCCAAACTAAATCCTGACCAAATAACAATCCTTACCCATCATCATAATAAGTTTTCATTTGCTGAACTACCCGCATTGTAATTAAAGAGGCAATCTTCCCCTCCAATATAAAAAACACGGATTTCTCTTCCGCGTAATCCACTCTCTGGAGAAAAAGAAGAAAGTTTGAGCACAGCCAGTTACAAAATGCTCTCTCCACCAACTTAAACTAATTCCACCGGTAAGCCCCCCTCTTGAATCAGTCGCACTTGCTCCGGTTCGGCCTGGTTATCGGTGATTAATAAATGAAAATCCTCCAGTTTTCCTACTTTAGCCCGAGCTACATGCCCAATTTTGCTGGAATCCGCCACCAAAATCCGCCGCCGGGATGCTTTGATAAAACCGATCTTCATCTCAGCTTCGGGAATATTTACATTAGTAACACCATAGTGGGGTTCGATCCCGTTGGCGCCAATAAAAGCCACATCGGCATATAGCTTTTCCAGGATTAAATCGGCATACGGATGAACTAATGAATGTTGGGTCGCCCGTAATCTCCCCCCGGTGACGATGACGTTAATTTCCGGATAATTCTCCAGTAACGTGGCGACATTGAGAGCGTTGGTGACCACAGTTACATTCTTATGTCTGAAGATATGACGGGCGACTTCCATCACGGTCGTTCCCACATCAAGAATGATGGTATCCCCGTCGGAGATTAATTCTGAAGCCCGCCAACCAATCCTTTTTTTCTCTTCCTGAAAGGAGGCTTCCTCATACTGATAAGCCCGTTCAAAACCGCTCTTCGGATTAAGGATGGCGCCGCCGTGCGTCCGGCGGAGCAAACCCTGTTTTTCCAGGACATCAAGATCCATACGAATCGTAACCTCCGAAACGGAAAGCTTTTTGGCCAGATTGGCCACCCGGCATCTTCCTTGATTATTAAGAATTTCCAAAATCATTTTTCTCCGTTCTTCTGGAAACATTTGACCACCTCTACTTCAATTTTACGATTATTTTCTTTTCCCGTCAAATATTTTGTTTTTTCCTTACCTTAATTTAAAACGAAAATTAATAGTAATTTTATCAGTAGCTACTGATATCTTAAATTTAAAAAGTATTAATTATGAACCATTTTACTATTTTACCCTTTAAGGGCATTAACCGTCACTTCTTTGACGAATATATTTTTGTAATAATAAGTAAACGATTATAACGGGAGAAACCAAAAATAAGATTTTCACCAGAAAAGAGGATGGGTCAACCGCATCCTCTTTTCTGCGCTCACGTAATCCCGTTCCAGAACAAATTGTCTTCCGAACCGAACTTGGTCGCTGGTAGTCCTTAATAAAGACCATCCCGATCAAAACCTAGTGTCATCCTTGCTTGCCGCCGCTTTATTCCCCACCTGGTTACTAAAATCACCTCTTGACTTATTACCACAAGTCTTATTAGTCCAAGCTTGGTCGTA
>DHOO01000112.1:18821-30529 GCA_002409975.1 Firmicutes bacterium UBA5388 | reverse complement strand
AAGTAGAATCGTCGATGTTTCAGATGTTATAATGTCATTATTTACATACATCTGTTACTAATGTTACTAATTATTATAACATATTTTTCCGAATCATTTATGAATATGTTTTACAGTATATAACGGCATTTGCCTTTGATGAAAAGAAGCTCTTCAGATGTATGTGTATAAGAACTTCGGTTTTTGACACTTCTATTTTGTAGAAGTGTTCTTTGTTTAGTGAATTATAACCTATCTTTGGCTAGCAAAAAAAGATATAGTTTGAAATTGCGGGACAAGTTATTTTGCTTTTTCTTAAATAAACTGCTTGCTAATTAAGACCAATCATTATATTATATGGTTATAACCAATTGGATAGTGAGATGATGATGTGTTAGATGAAAAAGCGCCAGTAGCTTTATATTATCAATTAAAAGAGATCTTGTTGGAAAAGATTAAAAATAATGAATGGCCGATTAACGGTAAAATCCCTACAGAAAGAGAGTTATGTGAGATCTTTAAGGTCAGTCGCATAACCGTAAGACAAGCTCTATATGAATTAGAAAAGGAAGGCTATTTATATCGCAAACAAGGCAAAGGGACATTTGTGACAGCACCCAAAATTGAGCAGCGGTTATCAAGTTTCTATAGTTTTAGTGAAGAGATCCGGAAGATGGGGTATACCCCTAGCACGCAAGTTGTCGGGTTTGATTTAGTAACTGCAGATGATGAAGTGGCCAAATATTTAAATATTGCTAAGGAAGTTTCTGTCTATAGTATCCGTCGCTTACGCTTAGCTAATCAAGAACCTTTCGCTTATGAAATTTCTTTTATCCCTTATGAATTATGTCCTGGACTAACCAGTGAAGAAGTGGCAACCAATGGTTTATATAACTCAATGAGAAAGTATGGTATCGCGCCAAACAAAGCGATTGAAACATTTGAGGCAGTGGCGATTAGTTCCAAGGATGCTTTATATCTTCAAGCGAATAAAAATTCTCCTGGATTACTCCTTAACCGGGTAACATATGCCGAGCAAATAATTATTGAATACTGCCGAAGTATAATTCGCGGAGACCGCTATAAGTACCAAATTGTTTTAAAATAAAAATAGATTGTTAATATGTATTGCCAAAGAAGTAAACCTTTGCTATAATGGTTATAACAATATAATGATAATAACAAATGATTGTAATTGTAAAGGAGAAGAATTTGTATGAGCTTAACTTATCGTGAAATAAAGGATCAGTATAACGCCTTAGTAAAAACCTTTGATTATATCGCAGAGCGTAAAGATGATATCCTTAGTTTTTACCGGAAAGCTAACCCCCAATCCTTAGTTTGTCTTGGCTCCGGGTCGAGTTATTGTCTTTGTCTGTCTGCAGAATTGACAGCCCAAATCAGGCTTGGAACCCCGACGACCTCCTTTACTGCAGGAGACCTAATGTTAAACTATAAAGATTATGACAAAGTTTTGGAAAGTTCCTTATTGCTTGCCCCCTCGCGGTCTGGAAATACCAGCGAGGTATTGATGGCAGTAGAGAAGAGCAGAAATATTGCGGAAATAGCTGTTCTTGGAGTTGTCTGCACCGAGAATTCAAAAATGGCCCAAATCGCTGACTTAACACTCGAATTACCCTGGGCTTTTGACGAGAGTGTTTGTCAAACACGTTCGGTAGTTAACTTATATGCAGCCAATTTGCTAATTTTGGCTTATCTAAGTAACGACGGGCAATTAATAGAAGATATTAAAACAGCCATTGAAACTGGCAATAAATTTATGAGCCAATGGGAAGAAAGTTTAGAAAAAGTTGCCAATTGCGACTGGTCAAATGCGATCGTGTTAGCCGATGGAGAAATCAGTGGCTTAGCTGGAGAAGGAGCCTTGGCGATAACGGAGATCGCCAGAGTTCCCGGGCGTTATTATCATTTATTAGATGTCAGGCACGGACCGATGGTGATGATCGATCATAACTCCCTGGCAATTGTCGGCCTAACCGAAATGGGGTTTGAGTACCAAAGGGATCTGATTAATGATTTATTGAAAAAGGGAGCTACCGTTATTACCTATAGTGAGATGCCTTTCCCAGCACTACCAGGAGTTAAACTACAAGTTAGTTCTGGTCAGAAATTAGGCGCCGCGGCGCGTGGTCTTCATTTCATTTTTCTCCCGCAAATACTGGCATATTACAAAGCTAAGCAAAAGAAGGTAAACCCTGATCAACCGGAGGGGTTGAGCGCTTGGATTGAATTGTAAATTTTAATCTTCCACAGTAAATAACAGTTTAAGCCGAAGGGGGTGAAAAGTACTTACGAGTTTAATTAGAACATTTGACAATGTCAAAGAGGTAAATGAATTAGATTGAACAAAAGGAGGAATTCGTGTCGTGAAGAAAAGATACTTTTCAGCGCTGATATTTTTGTTCTGTATAGCGCTGCTGTCTTCGATGACTATTAGTGCTGCTGATACTATTACATATTGGTCGATGTGGAATAAAGGTGAGCCACAGCAACAAGTGATCGAAAAGGCCATAGCGGATTTTGAAAAAGAGTACAAAGTAAAAATTGATGTTAAGTGGGTAGGGCGTGATGTGGCAACAGCAATTAAACCGCGACTACTTGCTGGTGAAAACATTGATTTAGTTGACCAAAATGGTGAAGAATTATACGGTGGGTTAGTGGCTAACGGTATTGCGGAACGATTGAATGATGTGCTTGAGTTACATGTGCCGCACGAGCAAAAAAAAGTTAAGGATGTATTAAGTAAAGAGACTTACAGTCCATATATAAGAAAAGATGGATCATTATATATTATTCCCTATAGTTTTGTGTCTTCAGGTTTTTGGTACAACAAAACTCTTTTTAGGGAATTAAAAATCGAACCACCAACTACTTGGGAAGAATTTCTTGATATGGCTGGGAAGATGCGTAAGGCTAGATTGGAACCAGTAGCTTTTGGTTTGCAAACAGGAGTATATAGAGGCTATTTTCCTTATTTAACAGCAATGAGAATTTTAGGCGCCGGTTCTTTAAATGACGCTGCTGGCGACCCAACGGGTAAATTATTTGAGGATCCAAGGTGGGCTGAAGTTGGTGATGTTATTTATACCCTTAGTAAAAAAGGTAAAAATATATTGATGAAAGGATATGAATCCAGCGTATATCCGGCTCCACAGATGGATTGGGTGATGGGAATAGCTGGGACTTTCTATTGCGGTTCTTGGATTCCGATAGAAACACAAAGTGCGGCGGGACCTGATTTTGAATACGGTACTTTCCAGTTTCCAACGTTTAAAAATGGGAAAGGTGATCCGACAGGTATGGAATGTAGTCCGTTTGGCTATGCTGTTTTAAAAGATGCTAAAAACAAAGATTTAGCTAAAAAATTTATCGCCTACTTCTTACAGAAAAAATATGCTGAATCATGGGTATATGACACGATGAATATGAGTCCGCGCTTGGATGCGCCGGCGCCAAAAGAATTAAAGGATATGAAGGAGGCGCTAAATAGAGCTAATTCAACCTTTAGATTAAATGATGGTATTCAAGCGGATTATCCTGAATGGTATGCCGATGTTTATTTACCGACGCTGTCTGAAATTTTCTCTGCTAAAATAACTGGCAAGCAATTTCAGGCAAAATTACGGGATGAAACAATTAAGTTCTGGGCGAAAAAGAGTAAATAGTAGTAGACAGATGATGTTTTGCCCTCTAATCGGTTTAAGGTTAGAGGGCAGATATTTAATCTAAGCTTTTTGCGTTGCCAATCAAAATATGGGAGTGAGTTTCATGCTGATGGAAAGTCCAATTCTAAATAATAGGTACAAAAATTTTATTTTGGCAACAACCATACCAGTTTTCATCTTATATGGGATATTTATGATATTTCCTATTCTCCAATCTTTGTATTATAGTTTATTTGATTGGTCAGGATTTACAAAGAACATGACGTTTATTGGTTTAAAGAATTATGCGGAATTAGGCACAGACAATTTTTTTCTAAAGACTGTTTGGACTTCATTAAAATATGTATTATACGGAGGAGTTCTAATAATTGGTATTACTTTACTCTTTACCTACGCGATAACCGGTTATAAATCAAAGAGAATGAAAGATCTGGTACAGATGATTCTTTTTATGCCTAATACAGTTTCTCCGGTAGCGTTGGCGCTTTTATGGGGGTTTGTACTGAATACCAGGTGGGGATTATTGAATAGTATTTTGCAAGGCCTTGGTTTGGGATTTTTGGCTCAAGGATGGCTGGGAGACGATTATATTTTTGGCGCGGCTTTATCACTACTGGTTTGGATCCATGTCGGTTTTTTTATTGTGATTTATCTGGCTGGGGCAGACAGGATACCACCCAGTCTTTATGAGGCTGCTGAAATTGATGGCGCTAACGAGTGGAAGAGGTTTATTATGATTACAATTCCCTTGTTAAAGGATGTAATTGAAACGAGTATCGTTCTTTGGACGATCTTTGCTTTTAAAATCTTCGGATATATCTACGCTTTTGGCGCAGGGGGATGTGGCAGTGATCCTTCGCCGGGAATCAGAAATCTGTCGGTACAGCTCTATTTAACAGCGTTTGGTAAAAGAACACCGATTAATAGATTAGCTTATGCCAGCGCGATGGCGATCATACTGTTGCTACTTGTCGCTATCTTAATATATCTAATCCGTAAAGTATTTAAGTCTACTGAAATTCTAGAATACTAGGGACGGTGAAGAATGTGAACTCAAAGCTCGATCAGATCCTCAAGTATATTATCAATCTATTTTTGATCGTATGGATCGGTTTTAGCATCTTTATGTTTGCCTGGTTTATAATATCATCCTTCAAAAGCACGAGGGAGATTTACACCTCGGTTTGGGGACTACCCAAAGTATTCCGTATTGAGAACTATACTAGAGTTTTAACTGATTTTGGTTTGGCAAGATTCTTATTAAACAGCGTAGTGACAGTTTTAACCGCCACAGTATTGACACTGGCTTTGTCAGCGCCTATTTCTTATGTTTTAAGTAAACTTAAATTTCGAGGGTCATCTTTTATTACGATGAGTTTTATTATCGGTATCGGGATCCCTGTGCAAACAATCTTTATTCCTTTATATCTGATGATGAGCAAAATAAATTTAACTGATTCTCTAACAGGTTTAATCTGGTTATATACGGTGACTTCGTTACCGTTCACCATCTATCTGTTAATGGGTTTTTTCAAGACAATACCCTCTTCACTGGCTGATTCGGCCCAGATCGATGGTGCTAGCGCTTGGCAAAGTTTTATTAAAATAATGTTGCCGATGGCGCGATCCGGCATTCTTTCTGCGGGTATATATATATTTGTGATGTTATGGAAAGAGTTTGAATTAGCTTTGGTTTTTATTAGTAAAGAGCATAAACAAACAGTTTCTCTGGGCTTATATTCTTTGGTGACCAAGTTGACCTACACCGGCGACTGGGGAGGTTTGTTTGCCAGTGTGGTTTTGGTCATCCTACCTTCAGTAGTTTTCTATATACTTTTGGCGAAAAGGTTTATTGCTGGTTTAACGGTTGGTATTGGTAAGAACTAATACATGTAAACCTCCCCAAGAAGGGGGGTTGGGGGATTATCTAAATATTAAAAAAAGGGAGGCTTTTTCATCTATGTCCACGGTTAATGCGTATAATGAGAAAAAAACAATCAGAACCTATCTGATCGGGGACACGGATATCAACCCCTTTATCAGCGAATACCTGGGAAGTTTAATGTTTTATCCATATCCGTTAAAAAATAAGATTTTCAAAGAAGTAAAGGAAGTTGAGTATAATCTGTTCTGTTTGGAGAATGACTTTATAAAAATGACAATTCTCCCGGATTTAGGTGGGAAATTGTATTCGGCTGTAGATAAACGTAGTAATCAAGACATTTTTTACTGTAATCCGGTTGTCAAACCGCAACTGGTGGGTTGTACTGGCGCTTGGACCTCAGGCGGGGTCGAATTTAACTTTCCAAACAGAGGACATCGTCCGACAGCTACTGATTATACTGACACAATGTTTAAGACCTATCAAGATGGTTCTGCTTCGATAACGATTTGTGATATTGATATGATCTCCTGGCAATGGTTTACGGTGGAGTTAAGATTGTATCCGGGGAAAGCCTATATCGAGCAAATTGTTAGAATGTACAATACGAATGATTACTATGATTCCTGTTATTTTTGGACGACTAGCGCTGAACTAGAAAAACCAGGTTTGGAATACCGATTTCCTTTTCTGTGGCATATTGAAGAAGAAAGTAGAAAGAAGTATCTTTGGCCGTATGCTGAAGATGGACCTTTTGCCGCTGAAGGTGTGGATCTTAGATTTTGTGATACGATGAAGGCTTTTACCTTACCGTTTGGTAGTGAGGTATTAAAGGATTATGTTGGGATTTATTATCCTGACACTGACAGTGGGGTTGTTCATGTGGCGGATTTTCGGCAAGTGCCCGGGAAAAAGGTTTGGGCTTGGGGGAATGCCTCAGCCGGTGTTAACTGGTGTAAGCGTCTGACTGATAATGATGAGCGGTATATTGAATTACAGGCTGGAGCGGTTGAGACACAAAATGAGTTCAAGATCATTGAGCCCCACAACAAAATTGAGCTTTGCGAGTATTGGCTGTATTCTAATGGGAATGGACCACTTTGCGCAGCCAGTAAAGAGGTGATTGCTTCTTATAAAATGGAGGATGATGCTCTCCTATTTAGCTTTATTGCAACAGACTGCTATCAAGAAGCAGAATTTACCTTTATGGTAGCGGATCAAATCGTTTGGCAACAGAAAATCGACCTGGATGCGATCAAAAATACCAAACTAAAAGTGCCATTCAAAACCGAGTGGATGGATTATGATTTAAGTTTTACTATTACTAATAGCCAAGAGGTTCTTCTACAAGAGACGATCCTGGATAATGGCGAAGCTTTAGAAATGATTGAGCGGGAAGAATACGTAAGTAAAGATGAGGTTCGAGAATCAGAATGCGCGCAAGCTTTAGCCCTGGAAAAACGTCGCCATTATAATGAAGCGATTGCATTATATTTAAAAGTAATTAAAGAAAACCCCCAATATGTGCAGGCCTATGTGAGATTGGCAACTTGCTATCTAAAGAAGCACGATCCGGAGACGGCGTTGCGGTATTTGGAACAAATCCTAACCGGAAATCCCGAAGAAACTGAGCTTATCTATGTCTATGCTTTAGCTTTGTGGCATACTGGGGAGCGATATAAAGCAGTCAAATACTTTTATAAAGTGCCTCTTTCTTCAAAATTATTTGCGGCTGCGTCTTACTTTATTGCTCTGTATCATGTTGGTAAAAGAGAATACGAAAAGGCCTTAGCAAAGTTGGATTATATAACCAACTACCAACCGTATCATTATAAAAGTGTTTTACTAAAGGCTTATATTTTAACTCTTACTCAGAAAAAATGTGAAGCTGGAAAAATTCTCGACAAGTACCTTGAAGCCAATCCATTAGATTATATCGGTATGTATCTACGGGACGAAATATATGAGAGTCAAGAACATAGCAAGTTGATCTTTGGACAGAGACAAAACATTTATCGTCTATTAGGATTCTTTGACGAACTATGTGACTGGAAACGTTGTGCGGCAATTGTTACAAAGCACACTCAAGAAGGTGGCTCATCAGCCTTGTTGTCAAGCTATCAATATTATTATCTTGATTTACTTGAGGGTGGACATCGGCAGGAGTTAATAGCTGCGGTAAACAATATCTCATTAGATTATGTCTTTCCGAATCATCCTGTAGATTTAAAGATCCTCCGTTCTCTGCTAACCGATTCTTCTAACGCGAAATATTTATATGGTTTGCTACAGTACCGCGCCGAAAATTATAATCTGGTCAAACAAGTTTGGGGAGAACTTTTGAATAGTGATTTTTCATATTCCGTTTTATACCGCAATTTAGCTTACTACTATCAAAGAGTTGAGTGTGATCTTTACAAAGCCCAGGAATTGGCGGAGAAAGGTCTAGAGAAAAAGCCCTTTAACGACTATTTTTTCTATGTCTTATATACCTCATATCGCGCCCTGGGTTTAGAGGAGCAAATAAACTCTCTCTTACGCCGAATTGAAGAATTTGAGCATAAGACCGAACCCTGCCGGAGAGTATGGATTGATATGCTAAATCATCTGGGACAACACGATCAAGCGGTACAAGTCTTAGAGGATACAGAGTTTATGATCTTTGAACATGATCCTGCGGATTTAATCCCTTATCCTAAAATTTTCAGAGAATCTTATTTAGGTCTGGCTAGAATGGCGTTGCGAGAAAAAAATTATATACAAGCTTGGGCGGCAGTGGAAAAGTGTCTAAATATGGAAAGAAGATATGAAGAGAACTGCGCTGAAATTTATTTTTATGCCGGGTTAATCCAGGAGAAAAGAGGTGATTTTCAGAAAGCGCTGATTTTTTATGAGAGGATTCTCGCCGAAAATATTTCTAAAGAAGACAAAGCAAACTATCAATTTCGGGTTAAAGCTGCGCATAGAATAGTTAAGCTTAATTGGATTGGGATTAAATAAAAGGGTGATAGGAAATGTATTATTTAGGAATTGATGGCGGTGGAACTAAGACCGCCTTTATCCTGATTAATGAAGATGGGGAAATAATCTCTTTTCAGACAAAAGGGTCCTGCCACTATGTACAGGTTGGGATGGATACCTTTCGGCAAGTATTAAGCGAAGGTATAACTGAGGTCACCGGAAAGGCTGGGATTAACAATTCCGATCTGGCCTATGTTTTCTGCGGATTACCCGGTTATGGAGAAATAAAAAAAGATATTACGATTTTGGAGGGAGCGGTCAAGACTTTACTTCAAAATAGCCGTTTTAGATGCGGAAATGATGTGGAAGCTGGCTGGGCGGGCTCTTTAGCCTGCCAACCAGGGATCAATCTGGTCGGGGGAACGGGGGCGATTGGTTTTGGTAAAGACCAGTCTGGAAAGATGGCGCGGGCTGGAGGCTGGGGGTATTATTGTGGCGATGAAGGATCGGCCTATTGGTTAGGAAAGAAGTTAATCTCCTTATTTGGGAAAGAGGCTGATGGGAGAGAGGAAAAAACCCCTATTTATGGGATTGTCCGGCAAAAATTCGGTATCTCCAATGATTTTGAGTTAATAACAATTGTCTACGATAAATTGCAAATGAAAAGGGATAAAATTGCTGAGCTAGCCTTAATATTATACGAAGCGGCGATTGATGGTGACCAAAAAGCGATCGCCATCTATCAAGAGGCTGCTTACGAGTATAGCTTGATTGTGAAGGCTTTACTAAACAAACTGCAATTTATGCCAGAGAAAGAAGTATCAGTTTCCTACTCGGGAGGGGTATTTAAGGCCGGGGAGTTTATCTTAAAACCTCTAAAGGAGTTCCTTTCTAAAGAACGTGTGAAATTCAATCAACCAATACTGCAACCTGTAACGGGCGCTGCCTTATATGCTCTGTTTTTAGAGCGAGAAAAAATAGACGACGCAGTACTCAAGAAGTTAAAAACAGAGGAGGAGAGAGTGCTAAGGTTATAATGGGGCTTGCGATGTACAAGTTTTTATAAGAATAGATGATAATCTGAGGTGTAATAATGATTGTAACTGTTACTTTAAATGCTGCTATTGATAAAACAATAATCTGTCATCAGGTCAAGAGCGGTGGGATAACGCGAGCAGAGGAAGCGCTGGCTGTCGCCGGCGGAAAGGGAATCAATGTTGCTAGAACTGTTTTTAAGCTAGGCGGGGAGGTTTTAGCGACCGGATTGGCAGGCGGAAGCAACGGCGCTATTATTCGGGACTTGCTTGAACAAGAAAAAATTGACTATCACCTTGTTGAACTCAGAGATAATTCCAGAATGTGTTTGACCATCATTGAAAAGTGTAACCAGACCATCACAGAGCTTTACGATCCTTCACCAGTGGTGCAACCGGAGGAATGGGAAAACTTCAAACGGTTTATGAGTAAGTTGGCGAGAAAGGCCGATCTGATCACTCTAGATGGTAGTCTGCCCTCGGGTTTAAGTGATGAAGCCTATGGTGAATTGATTTTTCTGATCAGAAAGGCCAATGAACGATGCAAAGTTATTTTAGATACGAGCGGACAAGCGCTCCAGAAGGGAATAAAAGCTAAACCGTTTATGATTAAGCCTAATCGAGATGAGATGGAAATTCTTATCGGCCATTCTTTATCGGATAAAGAAGAACAAATAAAAGCGGTTAAAACTCTTCTGGAAGAAGGAATCGAGGTAGTTGTTTTGTCCTTAGGCAATAAAGGGGTTGTTTTCGGCTATAACCGGGCGGTTTATCAAGTAGATCCTCTGGCGGTGGAAGTGAAAAGCTCCGTTGGTTGCGGGGATGCTTTAGTAGGTGGTTTCGCGCACAGGTTTCTGGGAGCGGGAGATGTCATTGAAGCAGTCAAGTATGGCGTAGCGTCTGCTACTTCAAATTTAACTTCTAAAACGCAGGGAGATGTTTCGCGGACACAAGTGGAGGAGTTTTCTAGGCTTATTAAGTTATATCAAGTTTGACTATTATAAAGTAGAAAATGAGGATCAACTTTTTAGAAGGGACGAAAGGAGATTTGCTATGAGTCTAATTTCTTTACGTGAATTATATACAGAATATTCCCCTGCGGGGGCGGTTTGTGGTTTTGATTTTATCAATATGGAATTTGCTAAAGCAATTATTGCGGGCGCCGAAGAATTAAAGACGCCGGTGATCTTAATGGTGACGGAAGGCGGAGTAAAATACGCCGGACTTGAATATGTTGCTGCTCTTGGGAGAGTGGCGGCTGAAAATGCTCACGTACCGGTAGTATTGCATCTGGATCACTGTACTAGTTTTGACCTGATCGTGAAAGCAATTAAGTTAGGATTCACTTCGGTGATGATAGATGGTTCTGCTTTACCCTTTGGAGAAAACTTAAAACTGACCACAGAGGTTGTCCGAGTCGCTCATGCGGCTGGGGTTTCGGTAGAAGCGGAGTTGGGGCGGGTTGGCGGTAAGGAAGAGCAGATTAAAGTAAAAAAAGCGGAAGAGACGATGACAGATCCGGACGAAGCCGTGGAATTTGTAGCCAAGACACAGATTGATTGTTTAGCCGTGGCAATCGGGACGAGTCATGGCCTTTATCAAGGAGTGCCCGAGTTGAATTTTGCATTGCTGGCAAAGCTTAACTCTTTACTAAATATACCTTTGGTCTTACACGGGGGCTCAGGCCTTCCTGACACAACCGTTCAGGAAGCGATACGGCTGGGCATTCGCAAATTTAATGTGTGGACGGAATTAGCAGTGACCCAGGTCGAGACGATGCGGAAGATTCTGGCGGAACAACCTAAACTGTATGATCCCAGGAAAATACTATCACCTTCCATGCAGGCGATTACAGAGGTGGTAAAGAAGAAAATTCTCCTGACAAGAATAAAGAGGTGAGGGTATAAATTACTGTGATCAGCTTCATTTCTAAATTTGATTGCACATGGAGATAACAAAAAGGTTTAATAATAATTTCATAAGCTTTCTAATCAAGAAACAAAAAATAATAAAAGCCTGGGATCTTTCTGCAAACATCTGGAGGCTTTATACTATATTAAGGAATTGCATAATTCATTTATTTAAGATTTAACCACATATCTGATTTCGTGACTATTCGATCTATACCAGGGGAAACGCTACCGCAAGCTTTCACGATTTCCCCTG
>DHOO01000112.1:1756-18589 GCA_002409975.1 Firmicutes bacterium UBA5388 | reverse complement strand
ATTGTCTAATCTTAGACAATTCCTTCGAATATTAGTCAAACACTATATAGTCGTCAACGTTAACTTCCACTTGGCCAGAGCAAAAATAATAAGATAAAAGTTAACGTTGATCGACAAGCCTCAAAGTGTTTTCTAGATGGTCGTTCATGCTGGCTACCACCCGCATCACAAAGTGATTTAAATCAAAGCCAGGTGAATCGACAAGCCTCGAAGTGTTTTCTAGATTGGTTAAATGGTATTTTTGGTAATTATGCATTTCCCTCATATATCAAACCATCTGATCTCCATGGGTTTGAGTAATACTTCCACTTTCTTTCCCTCTCCGGTTGAGATGATTGTTGTGACTGGGTGAAGAGAGTTATTGATAACCGCGAATCTTTCGGCATCCGGATAGGCGGCGACCTCGGTTTTCGGATTAGAGGTAAACCAGATCTTCATCTCCCTTTCTCTGCTTGCAGCCCAATGAATCGCCCTTAATAATAACCGGTTGTTTTGAAAGTTATAAGGAAGTCCGGCGATATAGACTGCCCGTCCTGTGCCAAAGGTGTTTGCAGCCAGATTTACCTCCCCCTCGGAGGCGGCAAGAATTTTAGTCTGATCGGAGAGAGCGTAGATTGAGCGCATTCCTTCGCCAAAATCGATCGGATTCGTGACGTCTTGAGTGATAAAATGTTCTCTTTGGAGAGGTTTTGGGTACCTGGTGTAGGATAAAGAAAAACCTATCTCTTTATCAACTCCGAGAACCTCCGCTAGTTGAAAGTATCTTCCTTGGTATTGACTGGCAGTAGGTTCTCCGATACCGATCAACCCGCCTCCCATATAGACCCATTCCCGTATTTTGGCAAGCACCTCTTTATCCTGCCAATTGTCGCCGCCACTCCAGGCGGTTCCGGCATCGCCGGCATTAATAAGTACTCCAATCTCTTGAGGTATGCCCTTGCTTTTGAGATCATCGAAGTTTAGGAACTCGACTTCAAAGGGCAATCCACTTAAACACTCAAGAACTCCAAGGTAAGAATAAGTTTGTTTATACCAGATCGCATGAGCCACCATCTGACACTGCCAGGCGCGAAGTCGGCCCCAACAATTAAGAATTCCGACTTTAAAAGGAGCAGTATAAGGCCTGGCGCTTCTTATATTATGATGAATATCTCTAAATTCCTGACAGATCTCTTCAACGCGGTCAATAAACTCGGGAAACTGCGCAGCGAGACTAAGGTATCCCCCATAACCCATACGATCAATTGGCTTTCGCAGAATTGCTCGACGCGCTTCCAGCCAGTTTTTATTGGCTTCACCGATCGGATCTCCATTCGGATTAAAGACATCGGGGAAGAAATAGGGTAGAAATCGTCCTTCAGTATATTTTATTCCCGGAATATCTCCAATCAGTCTGAGAGTAACACCATTACCGACAGAACCGACCACCGCATCCAAACCAATATCCTGGAAATACTCGCCATATGGTTCCGTGCCGATCCAATTATCACCTAGAAACATCATTGCTTCTTTCCCATGCTTATGCGCAATCTCCACACATTCCTTAGCTAACTGGCAGACAAACTGTTGTTGAAAGTCAAGCCAATCAAGATACTGTTTGGTAGGCACGCGGAACGGAGAATTATAATAACCTTCATCAACCAAATCCTCAGACCGTAACTTATAACCTTTGACTTTTTCAAACTCTGCCAAGGCCAACGGACTGATACTGGAAGTATAACCAAACCAATCTACGTACTTTTCCTTAGCCTGCTCATTGAAGCAAAGGGTAAAATGGTAGAAAAAGGTGGTAAATCTTACCACATCGACCTCAGGATACGCAGTTAACCATTGGTCGAGACGGTCCAACATATGTTCTTTAGTCTCAGGATGCCGTGGGTCGTAAGGCATCTCATGGGGTCCATCCCCCCACTGGTTGGTAAGGTGGTTATACATCTGGGTGGGATCCCAGACCATGTAAGCCAGGAAATTTACGGTATAAACATGCCACTTTTTAGCTTTTTTGATGGTGAGTGTCTTTTTTTGCGGGTCAAAATCCCAGTGTGATGGGTCGAGAACAGCCCCGGTAGTCCGATCGATTACTTCCCACCATTCTTTGGGATTATGGTTGAGATCAACCGTAAGTTGTTGGTCAAAGTATCCCGTCATGAGCTTGATCTTAACCGCATCCGCAATCGCCGTTACCGGTTCAGACATTAAGTATAACTGTTGTAAATGGTCTTGATGGGTACTAGCCCATTCTTGATCTTTTCTCGTCAAAAAATAGGTGGCGTATACTTTATGCCCTAACTTTTGAATATCAGGTGGGAGCTGAGTCCCATCAGAATTTCTTACCGCATCACTACCCCATTTTTTTGCTATAGAAATAATCTCCTGTTCCATATTTTCCTGAATGGGTAGGGTTACTCGCCCTTTATCCTTTGCAGATAGTTTCATGTAGACCTTCCTTTCCGTATGCTAATTTTACAAAACGATGGCCAATCTTACTTCCGGCGTGAGTGAATGTCTACTCTTTCACGGCGCCCGCCACAATTCCCGAGAAAATATATTTTTGGAAAGTTAAATAAATTAAAATTGTAGGAATCATCACGACAATAATGGCCGCGCTAAGACTTTCCCAACTTCCAAGTTTAGAATTGCTGAAAAACATCAAGGTAGTTGTTAATGTCCTTAACTTGGCTGAAGGCATATAAAGATATGGAATATACATATCATTGATTACTTCAACTGCTTTGATAATTGCCAAAGTCGCAGTGGCTGGCAACATTAAGGGAAAAATAATTCGCCAAAACACTCCGAAATAGGAAGAACCATCAATCAATGCGCTTTCATCGATACTAACCGGGATTTTCTCAATGAATTGAGTATAGATATATATTTGCATCAGATCGGTAGCCGCGTAGATAATAATTGGCGCCATAATGGTGTTATAGGCATGAAGATTTTTAACAACAATAAACCTGGTGACTTCGGTAATCAAACCTGGCATGATCATACCCATGACAAAGAGGGACATAATTACTTTTTTAAACTTAAACTCAAACCTGTTAATACAATAAGCCGTCATTGAACCTAATAGCGAGTTAATGAAGACACTAAAGACCACTAAGACTCCTGAATTGACAAAGCCCCGTAAGATCTCTCCCTCTCGAAAAACGGTTTGGTAATTTTTCAAGTAAAAACTGCTCGGAGGTTTTAACGGAAATTCGCTTCCAATCTGGAGTGGCGTTTTAAAGGAAGAGAAAAGCACAAATAATAAGGGTAGAAAAATAACAATTGTGATTAAGATTAATACTAAATAAGAGATGGTCTTCCCTGGATCAAGCTTTTTTCTTTGGTCCGACTTAAAGCTCAATAGTGGGTTAACTATTGTTTTCATTAGTAAAACCCACCCCCTTAATGTTGAAAACTTTATTTTGTATCCAATTCAGTAAAATAATTAAACAGATTAGCGAGACACCCATCGCTGAGGCTGTTCCGTAACTGCTAAACTTAAAAGCAGTCTCCAAGGTGTAAGTGGTAAAGGTGCTACTGGCATGACCGGGACCGCCGTTTGTCATAATAAACGGAATATCAAAAACCTGTAAGGCGCCACGGAGATTAAGGAAAAGAATCACTTCCAAAACTCTTCTGACTCCGGGAACGATAATAAATCTAAACTTTTGCCAGGCATTAGCGCCATCAATCATTGCTGATTCTAACAGTTCAGTATGGATGGATTGAATTCCGGCTAGAAAAAGGATCACATGAACACCGCTGAATCTCCAGAGAGAGACACCGGCTAGAGTGAGATTGACAATCCTTACATCGGTTAGCCAGTTCCTAATCAACATCCCTAATCCAATTTTCTCCAAAATCCCGTTTAACGCGCCATTAATTGGGCTAAAGAAGAAAGAAAAAGTATAGGCGATTGCTACTCCATTGATGATGTAGGGCATAAAAATAACAGTTTTGAAGAATTTACTTCCTCGAATTTTACGATCGAGAATGGCAGCAATTATTAGTTCAATCGGAATAAAAAAGGCATGTACAAAAAAATAGATCGCGTTATTCCGGAGTGAAAGCCATACTTCCGGTGAATTAGTCAGTATTTCCTTATAATTCGTCAGCCCAACCAGTTCCTGTGTTTTGCTTAGCCCGTCCCAACTGGTAAAACTTACGCGAAACATCTCAATAGTAGGGAACAGGACAAACAACAACATTAAGGAGATGGGAAGAAAGAGAAAAACGAAGAGGACACTATTCTTCTGTTTGCTAATAGTCTTCATAAAATCTGCTCCTCATTTGGGTTAATTGAAATTTAACCATTGATTAATAAAGTGACTATTGCCGAGCAATAGTCACTTTATTTTAAACGTTGCTCTGCTAAGTTATTTAATGCCTAGTCTTGATCTGGCGTTCTTCCATTTCTTATTTAAATCATTCATCATTTGGTTAAGGTTTTTACCGGCCATCATTTCTTGTCCCAGAGCTTTTACATCAAATTTAATGGCATTCATGATCTTATTATAGTCTTCGTTACCTTCCATAAAGACTACAAAATTGAGGTCAGGTTCCTTGTATGCTTCTTTAAAGATGGGACCGATATCAATGGTAATTCCTTTAAGGGTCGAGGCCATCTTATATTTGGTCATCCTTTTAACATAAATATCCTTACTAAACCACCAATTATAAAAATCTTTTACTTCTTCTATGTGTCGTGAATTCCTCGGTATACAGTAAAAGTTCTCTACCATGGAAATAACGTTAAATGGCTCAGTCTCTTTCTCTCTGACGGGAAGGAAAAAGGCGCCAATATCACTCAGATCGCCATTGGTCATGCTTTCCAGATCAGCAATAAACCACTGACCTGATGCCAACATTGCGCCTTTGCCTGAACCAAAAAGCATTTTTGCCTGATCCCAACTTACACCCAGGGGATCCGGTCCCATTACCTTTGCGTTATAAAGGTCCATAATTTGAGCATATGCTTTATAAAACGGTTGATCTTTAGAAAACGGCCCATCCTGGGTGGCCATTACATTCCACAAACTGCCATTATTTGCGACTAAAGCCGGCATAAACTCATTAAACGGATAATCCGGCCAGGCATCTTTTCCACCCATACAGATTGGAATATATTTGTTTCCTTTCTTTATCTTCTTGGCTGCTTCAATAAACTCTCCCCATGTTTTAGGGATAGCGATGTTATACTCGTTAAAGATACTTTTTCGATACCATACGAACTCATTAAACATGCTTTCAGGAAGACCCACGATGGTACCATTGATTGCATAGTCGGTGGCGAATAGGTTTGCTTTTGTTGCTTGGAGATCGTTTAAAGGTAAAAGGCTATCTTTAAAGTTTTCAAGCCATTTTGCCTGTAGCGGAAGAATATCTGGAAGCTCGTTGGCGGCATTTCTTATTTTCATGGTATTTTCGTAATCCACTTCTTTAAAGAGTTCAAATTCAATAGTAACATTAGGTTGGACCTTTTTGTATTCCGCAGGGATATTCAATTCCTTCAAGATCTCAAGAGTAGCCGGGTTCCAGACCGGAAACTTGAGGGTAACATTCTCTTTATGCTGAGCAAAACTTACCAGACCGGTACTGAGGAACAACATGATGAGCAAAGACGATAGAAGGCTCCTAGCCAGTGAATGTTTTTTCACCTTAATTTCCTCCTTTTGCTTTTCTTCACACGAAAACTTACGACCCTTGTAGGGTTAGGTTCGAACCTAATACTAGTTTATCTTAAAACTCAATCGTATTTAATGACGGATCTTTTGATTTACCGATTTATTTTGTTATAACCTGATAATCCAGAGTTGCTTTTGTGGCGTGAGGCCAGATAATGGGGGGAGTAGTCATCCTTTATAATTAGAAGGGCTTTCACCGGTATATCTTTTAAAGATTCTACTAAAGTGTTCAGCACTTGTGTACCCTACTTTTTCAGCGATCTCATAGACTTTCAAATTAGTCGTGACAAAAAGTTCTTTGGCTTTGGTAATCCTTATTTTCGTTAGATAATCGATGAAGTTTTCTCCCATTTCCTTGGCAAAAAGTCGGGAGAAGTGGGATTCACTCAAGCCCACGAACTCGCCGATCATGGGAAGGGTAATCTCCTCCTGGTAATTATCTTTTACAAATTGGCAGGCCCTGACTACCGCCCGATGAAGCCTAATACTGGCCTTCTTCTGTAAATAGTGGAGCATGGCGCCGACTAAATTTTTTATCCAGTTATTGATCTCAAAAACTGTTTCAAAACGTGAGATCGTAGTATAAAAGTCGGTTTCCCGCTCAAAGACTTCATTACTCTCTTCTCCTAGTTCGTTCAGGAAATTGATGATTAAAAATAGGATTTCCATATAATAGGGGTATGTTTCTTCAATTTTTAGGACATCAAAACTTCTGATCTTATCGAAAATTGCCTCAAGTTCCATGAAGACTCTCCTTGGATCGTTTTCTTTTAAGGCGAGGAGAAATTGCTCTTTATTTTTCAAAAAACTGGGAGGATGATTCTCTCGGGCAAGCACTGCGGTATCTTCAGGAAAGACAATTCTATCTTTGCCAAATATAAACCGCAATTTTGCATACTGTTTACTCTCGGCAAAAAGCTTTCCAATATGCTCATAGCCAGTCTTTACTGAACTGACTCCAGTTGAAACAGTTATATTGATATAGGTTTTTAAAGAATGCTTAATTGTATTGACCGTTTCTAATACCCTTTTTCTGACCTCATTTAAACCGACGTCTGGGAAGGAAAGCACAATTATATATTCTTGAGGTGATAAAGAAAGGTATTCACCACCTTTTCCTTCCGCTAGAACTTGGTTGATCGAGTGCCCGACGGAGGTTTGAAAGCGTCCTAAGTCCATCTGTCCGTATTTATTCACAATTTTGTGATAATCGTCCACCCAGAAGAAACAGCAAACCAGATTTTGTTTTCCGATTCCAAATCTTAGCTCCTTAATCTTTTTGTCAAGGTCATCAATCTTGCCGCCGATAATTAAATCTCTTAGTAATTTTTCCCGAAGTATCTTTTTTGTAAGAGCAGGGTCATCATCGGACAACTTACTTTTATCTTCCATTCGGTTACTTAGATCCTGTAGCAATTTTAAGATATTATCCACATCCATCTCAGGTTTTAGAATGTAATCATCGGCTCCATAGCGAAAAGCCTCTCTCACGAGGTAATAGTCGTCATAAGCGCTTAACACCGCGATGCGTTGAGGTAGCTCTAATCTTTTGAGCTCTTGAATTAGTTGTAAACCATCCATGATTGGCATGTTAAGATCGGTAACAACAAGATCGATCGCTTCTTCTTTAATAATCTTTAGAGCTTGTTTGCCATTGTTAGCCTCATAATTCAAGTTAAAACCATAATTTTCCCAATTAGTTAAAGATTTAATGGCTAACCTTACGAGTGGTTCATCGTCAACAATCAATACTCGATATACTGTTCTCACCTCCTGATTGGTTAATTGCTGGAAGTAAGATTTCTACTGTGGTATATTCCCCCAATTGGCTGTCAATCGTAATTCCGTAATTCTCCCCATGATTAAGCTTAATCCTTTTGTTGACATTAGCGATCCCAATTTTAGTAAAACCCTTTTTATCCTGGAACTCTTGTTCAAATAGAGTCTTTATTTGTGTTTGCGTCATTCCCTTTCCATTGTCGCTTACCTTGAAAACCAGATTTCCATCAAGAAGGTAACCTTTGATTAAAATCTTCCCTTTGCGTTCTAGTTCGCTAACGCCGTGAAAAATGGCATTTTCAATAATAGGTTGCAACAGCATTTTGGTCATTTTTAAGTGCTTAATCTGGTTATCAATTTCATATTCTACGGAAAATTTATCTCCGTATCTGACTTTCATTAGATAAACATAGTTTTTTACTGTTTGGATCTCAGTTTCTACAGTCACCACCGAACCCTCTCCTCCCAAAGTGGCAGAGAGGATACGCATAAAGGCCTCAGAGACATTCTTAATACTTTCTACTTTAGAAACCATGGCCATTAGTCGGATCGAATTTAAGGTGTTAAAAATGAAGTGAGGATTAATCTGATACTGTAGCGCTTCAAGCTCGGCCTTATTTCTCAGTTTCTCCTTCAGATCCCGCTCTGCGATTAGCCTTTCAATCTTACGGACCATTTCATTGAAAGAATTACTTAAGCGCTGAATTTCTCCATTGCCCTTTTTACCGACATAAACATCGAACTCTCCGTTTTCTACTTTTTTCATTTTTTTAATTAAATTATTAATCGGATTGATTAGGTCGGTAAAGAACAAAACGGAAAAAGCGCTAAACAGAAAGATAATGAGAGTATAGATCAGAAGGGAAAATCGGGAAACGCGTTCCACATCAGCAGTTAAGATCTGATAATCAATGATCTTCACAATGTTCCAATTAGTTTTCGAAACCGGATAAGTAGCAATGAATTTTTTTACTCCATCGATTTCGGTAAGATAAGAAGTAGGACTGGTTGTAAAATCATCATTCAAAAACAAGCAATTCTTAGCTTTTTTACCCAATAGTTCTGAGCTTTCGCTAACAATGATATTCCCAGTGGCATCAATGATTAAAAACTCTCCGCTCGGGGAATATTTTAAACCGGAAAAGATCTTATCGAAGAGATTCAATCTCAGCGCTAAATAAACAACTTCAATATCCCCTCTGTACCTGGAGATTTTAGGAGAAATGGCGATGGCTAGCACATACTTGTCTGTGGTTCCATCTATTGATAGATCCGAAGGATTACCGGTGATACTGCGGAGATTACCTATCACCTTGACTTGACCGGAATCATTGGCGCATTCTTGATACCAACTCATTTCTCTAATGACCTTCTCATCGATACTGAGGGCATTGCGGTAGTAATAATTCCCTTGTTCTTTAAAAAAAAAGATGACCGTTTCAATGTCATTTCGATAGTTAAACAAGTAGCTGAGTTTAGAGTCAATAGCTCGCCCTAAACTGAGCTTGGAAAAAGAATCCGTCGTTCGATGCCAGTCGGTAACCATATCGATCAAGTCATGATTTGTTTCATCCGTGATGATTACCTCAGCTGTGATCAACCTCATTAATTCTTCCTCAATACTCCTGGAGATTTGCTCCATTGACTGCAAAGTTTTTTCGGAAGAAGCTTTTAAAAGTAGATTCGAGTATACTTTATTCGTAATTAAATTAATGCTCATAAACGGTATAACCAACATTAGGATGAAGGCTAGAAGATACCGGCCAGTTAACCCCAGTTTATTGCACATAATTTATTCCCCCAAGGTGAAATCATCGGTCTCACTTTATTAACTTTCTTGTATCGCTTTCTTTTCGCTAATTTAATCTTACTTATACAATTTATCACATTTGCGGTTTTTTTCCAAACAAATTAGGAGGCTTATTCCTTTAGAGTTTGGAACCCGATGATAGTTAACATAACAGTCTTTTTATGCATAAAGGGCTATTTTTGGTTTTTACTTAAAAGTGAACAAATTTTTAATAACGTGTTGACAATGCAAGAAAGATATGTTATCTTAGTTATAGAGCGAGCGCTCATTCTACAACTAAGATGCTTTGTAATTTAATAGCAATATGATAAATATCATTACAGCATTTTAAGTCAGGTCTGGATATTAATTAACACATAGCGAATACATTCCTGAAGAGTATAAAACCTTGTATTTCTGCAACTTATGACAACAACTCATGAGAGGAAATTTTTGCCGCATAATTACGGATCGATTGAATAGCATAATTAAAAATTATGATCTTAAAGGGGGTAAACTGTCATGACGGATCATCTAACCAAAGCTAATATCAATCTTTTTGCCATTTTGCGTAATTTAGAGGATTTATGCGCAATGGAAGACGAGACTAAACTAATTGTAAAGGATTGCAACATCTCGATCCAATTTATAGTAAAGAATGGGCCAGAAGCATTTTTAATATTGAAAGATGGAAAATGCGCACTGCAAAAGGGTAGAAAAAGATGCAAAATTAAGCTGTATTTTAAAAATCCTGAGCATCTAAATAAAATGTTTGATGGGAAAGCCAATCCGATTTTATTAAAAGGGTTCACCAAATTAGGTTTTCTTAAAAAAGAGTTTCCTAAACTTGTTGAAAAACTAACATATTATTTAAAACCCACTGATCAGCTTTTAAAAGACCCCAAATACCTAGAAATTAATACATATCTCACTATGTTTACAGCTTTCAATGCAATGGTGCAAATTGCCAATCATGATCGGCTTGGTAAGCTTAATTCATCGCGAATTCCGGATGGAGTAGTCGCAATTTCCATCTTAGGCGGAGGACCTTCCATCTTTATCACATCAAAATCCGGATGTCTTGAAGTTAATAATGAGACTGATAAACCAATACGAGCTTATATGAGTTTTGCCAACACTAATATTGCTAATGCTATTCTAAATAATAAGGTGGATACCTACTCTGCGATCGGCGGCGGTGAATTAGAGATCAAGGGTTGTATACCAATGATCGACAATCTAAATAAACTGTTATCGCAAGTTCCTGCATATGTAAGATAGCGTCTCAAAAGCACACTAAATCACTAAATTAAGAATAGTTTCCTATCTAGAAGGGAGGAGAATTTATTGAACATAAATAAATATGATAAAAACCGTGAGCTTTTTATGAAAGCAGTAAAAGTGATTCCTGCCGGAATATATGGCCATCTTGGTCCTGCCGAAGGGTGTTTTACACCTGTTAGCGCCTACCCATTTTTCTCTCAGCAGGCAAAAGGCGCTTATTTTTGGGATGTGGACGGAAATAGGTTTATAGACTACATGTGCGCCTATGGGCCTATTATTTTAGGTTACAATGATGAAGAGGTGGATGGCGCAGCCATAGAACAGCTTAAAAAAGGCAACTGTGTTACCTCGCCGTCATCCATAATGGTAGAGTTTGCTGAATTGATGGTTGATACAGTAGAAATGGCTGACTGGGTATTTTTTGCAAAAAATGGGGGAGATGTGACCAGCTTTGCAATTATGGTTGCCAGGGCGGCAACCGGAAGAAAGAAAGTTATACTTGTTAATGGCGGATATCATGGAGTTGCCCCCTGGACACAACAAGAAGGGTATCCCGGGATTATTAAGCAGGATGTAGAGAATAATTTCTATGTTGAATGGAATAATTTTGAAGAGGTCGAGAGAATCGTAAAGGAACATCCGGGAGAAATTGCCTGTTTTATGGCAACACCTTATCACCACCCTGTTTTTGCTGATAATGAACTGCCGGCGGATGGTTATTGGCAAAAAATTAGAAAATTATGTACCGACCATGGGATAGTATTGGCGATTGATGATGTGCGTTGCGGATTTAGACTAGATATGGCGGGTTCTGATCAATATTTTGGGTTTAAAGCTGATCTCATGTGTTTTTGCAAGGCGATAGCAAATGGATGGAGTGTATCGGCATTATGCGGCATAGATGCGCTCAAGGATGCGGCGGCATCGGTAAAGTATACCGGAAGCTATTGGTTATCTGCCGTACCGTTTGCAGCAGGTATTGCCTGTCTTAACAAGTTAAAGAAAATTGATGCTCCCAAGCATTTACAGGAAAAAGGCAAAAAACTCACCGATGGGCTGGTAAGTATTGGAAAGGCCCATGGCTTTGATCTTAAGGTCACAGGAGTAGAAAGTATGTGGTATATGCGCATAGCCAATGATGATTCATTTTTACTGCATCAAGAGTGGGTCGCTGAATGTGTGCGCCGAGGAGCATTTTTTACCAACCACCATAATCATTTCATCAATTGGGCGCTTACTGATGAGGACATTAAAAAGACTCATGAAATAGCAGATGAGGCTTTTCATATTCTAAAAAAACGTCATTTTTAAGGTAAAGCAATTTATAACAAATCTTAAGGAATGCACAATACGATTATTGAAAGGCTTAAGGTTATTATGCAATTCCCTCTTAATAAGTGAACTTAAGTAATAAGTAATTTTAATTCAAGACAAGCAATTTTTAAATTATTTTAAGGTAGTCGTTCAAGCTGGCTACCTCCGGCACACGTGAAGTGATGAAAATTTAAAGCCGGGCGCCTCGACAAGCATCGAAGGCATTTTCTAGGTGAGCTATTTGCGTTGTCCTTATATTCAACTATCTCGCCACAATATATTGATAGCCTTTTTCCAAGTAACACACTATATATTGTGGCGTGACCTCAAATTAAGGTAACAACGCAATTAGCATAGGTGAATTAAATTATAAAAAATAAAATTGTGGAGATGATGGAATGCCGATAAGTGTAAATGAACGGTTAATACTTGAAAAGAAGGCTCACGAACTTAGGCTCTTATGTGTCAACACTGTCATGTGGGCGGGAGGAGGTCATATTGGAGGAGCTTTAAGCGCAATGGATATACTCACAATTTTATACTACAAATATCTTAATATCGATCCTAAAAACCCAAATTGGCCTGACCGAGATAGGTTTATACTAAGTAAGGGGCATATAGGGGTAGGGTTTGCGCCTGTGCTTGCGGATAAGGGATACATTGATAAGGAATTGCTTAAAAAATATAATCACACAGGCTCTGATTTAGCTATGCATTTAGATTCCCTTAAGGTACCGGGGGTTGACGCCTCGACAGGATCTTTAGGGCACGGACTTTCAATTGCGGTGGGAACAGCTCTTGCAGCGCGGTTGTTGAAAAAATCACACATGACATATTGCCTTCTTGGTGATGGTGAATGTAACGAAGGTTCGGTATGGGAGGCTGCGATGGCTGCATCTCATTATCAAGTTACTAATCTTGTTACTTTTGTTGACAGAAATAAGTGTATGATTGACGGGCCGACTGAAGAGGTAATGGGGCTTGAACCCTTTGCTAAGAAGTGGGAGGCCTTTGGGTTTATTGTAAAAGCAGTGGATGGGCATGATTTTATGCAGCTGTCAGAAGCTATAGACTTTGCATTAGAGGAAAAGTCCGCGCCGGTGGTAATTATTGCCGATACCAATAAAGGCTGTGGCGTAGATTTTATGGAAGGGGATTATAAATGGCATTATGGCTCGCTGGACTCGGAAAAAGTTGAGCAGGCCTTTGAAAGCCTCGAAAAATATTACCAGAAGAGGAAAGGAGTGAGTAGAAATGGCTAGTGGGTTAACATATACCATGTTAGATGCTACTAAGCTTTCAACTTCGGAAATCTATGGCGCCGTTTTATGTGAGCTTGGTGAAAAGCATCCGGATATTGTGGGATTTTCGGCAGACCTGGCTAAATCCACTAAAATCGGATTATTCCAGAAGAAATTTCCGGACCGTTTCTTTAATGTTGGTATTGCAGAACAAAACATGTTCGGTATAGCTGCCGGTATGGCAAAGGCAGGACTTACGCCTTTTGTCTCAACTTTTGCCATCTTTGCTACCATGAGGGCATTGGATCAAGTGCATACAGATATTTGTTATCAAAACCTTAATGTAAAAATAATAGCGACTCATGGCGGGCTTTCCTTCGGGCAGGCCGGTTCAACTCATCATTGCACCGAGGATTTATCCATAATGCGTTCTATGGCTAATTGTCAGGTCATAGTGCCGGCAGATGGCATAGAAACCGCCAATGCGGTTGAAGCGGCATATTATACACCCGGTCCCATATATATAAGAATAAACCGTGGTTTTGACCGAAGATTTTATGATCGTGCTGAATATGGATTTAAAATAGGTAAGGCCGTAAAACTTACAGAAGGGACAGATATTACAATCATTGCTTGTGGCTCATGTGTATATCAGGCTGTTGAGGCAGCAAATATATTGGCTAATGCTGATGGAATAAAGGCCAGAGTGTTAGATATGCATACCATAAAACCAATAGACAAAGAGGCGATATTAGAAGCAGTGCATGACACCCGCAGAATAATTACCGTTGAAGATCACAATGTAATTGGCGGATTAGGAAGCGCCGTTGCTGAAGTAATTGCCGGGAGTGGCAAAGGTTGTGCTTTTGAAAGGCTGGGTATTCCCGACACCTTTTCCATAATAGGGCTTCATGAAGACCTGATGGCATATTATAAAATTGATACCAACGGGATACTGGAATGTGCAAGAGAACTGTTGGGAAGGGATTTTGAAGCAGACGACGATTGGGAAGATGAGGTGTAATTATGGTATGTAAAGAAGAAATTTTTGCAAATAAGATATTTCTAAATTCAGTACTACCATTATTGAAAGTGTTAGCAGAAGAAAGGGGAGAGCTGAAAAAAAGTTTTAAAAATAAGACAGCAGTAATACAGATTAGCGCTAAGGATTTAGAAGGTAAGGTAGCTACTCATTTTGATATTAAAGATGGTGTTTGGACAGTTGGCAAAGGGACTGTAGAAAATTCTAATCTTGATCTTGAGTTAGAGTTTAGCAGTATAGTACAGTTAAATGACTTTTTTACAGGTAAAACCAAAAAATTACCAAAAATAAAAGGACTCCGTAATATAGGGCTTCTTGCAGGCGCATTAAAAGCTCTAATGGCTATGTCTAAACTGCTTGGGGCATCAAGTCCTCCTAAAAAGGAAGAGGAAAAGGAACTTCTTGTCAAGATGTATTTTTATTTGCTTTCTTCAGGAATAAGTCAGCTTAATAAGGCTGGGCACCCAGATATTAGCAACTGGACAAAGAAAAGTCCGGACAGAGTTTTTGCATGGGCTGTTACAGGCAAACCGGAACTTTCTGCTTATTTAAGAGTTAAAGCAGGTAATTCAAAAGCGGGCAGGGGAGAATATAAAAGGTCAAAACCATTTTTTACCATGCGTTTTGATACGGTAGATAGCGCCTTGGGAATTCTTCTGCAAATTGATGATATGATCGATGCTACTATCAATGAAAGAATTATTATGGAAGGCGCTCCTGAATATGGCGCGCAGATAGGAGAATACATGGTTCTTGTTGGTTCGTATGCTAAGGGAGAATATAAGAAGGGGTAAATTATTGAATATGAAGGTATCAAGTAGTTTAGCACCAATTCCATAGACGTAAATCAATAAAAAGTTGGTCATAAATTTTGATAACAATTTGCAAACAATGCCACTGTTGTGTCCAAATCGAATTGGATTTGCTGTTTCTCACAGCAAATTCAACAAGAGGCGTTGAAAAAGCTCTTTATCATGTCGCAGTGTGTGAGGGCGGTCTCAGCGCCTTCTTTATTTGATACCCACCCTGCAAAACATCTCGTATTTTCGCACCCACTAAGTAAAAGTCAAGCTAAATTTAGTTTCCAAAAAATTGATGTCAATTAAAAATCCAGTTAAGTCAAAGGAGTGCGCAATGTGAGATAACATAGTAAAGTTTAAGCGCCTGGGGTATGGTTTTTATTTCAAAGACCGGATATTTACAGGAAGCGCATAAGTCCTGATAAAAAGATAAAAGGAGGTGTTGTTATTGAAAATAAGATCCTTTAGCCATGTGGGTCTTACAGTATCAAATTTTGAGGTTGCTGTAAAGTGGTATCACGACATGTTTGGCTTCAGGCTCATAGATGAGCAAGTATTAGACGCAGAACAGGTAAATAATTTGTATGCTTTATACCGGCTGCATAATACAAAGGTAAGACTGGGGTTTTTAAGAGCGCCTAAAGGCGGGGTAGTCGAAATCTTTGAGTTTACACCGTCTAAATCGCCCCAGGATGTTTGTTGGAATAAACCTGGTCTTACTCACATAACATTGGATGTTAAAAACATCGAAAAGTGGTATCAACATTTAAAATCAAAAGATGTACATTTTTTTTCAAAACCACAAAGAACAGGAAAAGTAGAATGGGTATTTTTAAAAGACCCGGATGGCAATCTGATTGAGCTAATTGATTTAAAGGCAAATTATCAAATAATCAGGCTTTTAGGAGGTGTAGCAGGGAAAGCTATGGCAAAAGGCAAGTTTCGAAAATATTACTGATGTAATATGTAATAATGAAGTAACACACTATATGGCGTGACCTCAAATTAAGGTAACAACGCAAAAAGTATAGTAAATAAATGTATAGATGACAACACTAAATATGATAAAATTGTAGTAAAATTATAGAAATATTTCGGAGGAAAGATGAAGAAAATGAGAAGAAAAGAACAATTTAAGACAGAAGATACACTTGCCAGACAATACAAACCACATTATAAACCTACATTTAAAAAGACCAGTGAAGAGCGGAGACAGAAAGTTTTTGAGGTGGCAATTTCAGAATTTGCCGCCAACGGTTATAATGCCACTAATATAAATGTTATTGCCCAAAAAGCAGGTATAAGTATTGGTTCAATGTATAGTTATTTTAATTCAAAGGAAGATTTATTTTTAACTATTGTTGATATGGGTTTTAGTTTACTGGAAACTGTCTTAAAAGAGGTAAATGCTGAGGAGGATAACATTTTTGATGCATTTGAGGGTTTGCTGAGGGCATCACAAACTTATGCGCTAAATTATCCGGAATTAAACCAGATCTACCTTGATTTAACGACACAGGGACTTTCATTTATGTCAGAAAAGTTGTCACATAAATTGGAATCTATTACAGCAGAATTATATAGAAAAATAATCAGAAAGGCAAAGCAAGAAGGATTGGTGTGTAAAGAAATCGATGAGGGAGTAGCTTCTTTTTGCCTTGATAATCTTATAATTATGTTCCAGTTTTCTTTTACCTCTGATTATTATAAGAAAAGAATGGAAATATTCATTGGAAACCAAACAACTAAAGATGATGAAGATATTATTCAAGGTATAATGAAGTTTATAAAAAGGGCGCTTTCAACAAGATAATATAAATACGACTTATCAAGGTATCAATAATCCGAAACTTAAAATTAAGAATCTAAAACCCAAATCTAAAACTAATACCTAAAATCCAAAATC
>DHOO01000112.1:0-1585 GCA_002409975.1 Firmicutes bacterium UBA5388 | reverse complement strand
AAAATCCAAAATCTAAAGTTTAAAATTTAGAATCTAGATTTAAGAAGGGGGCTTTTTCCAATGAAATTTAACGGTTTAGTCATCGGTATACCCAAAGAAATAATGGAAGGCGAAAAAAGGGTAGCGGCCACTCCGGAGACAGCGGGAAAGATGATCAAAGAAGGGGCTTTGGTATTGGTAGAAAAAGGAGCGGGAGAGGGTTCTTATTTTCCCAATGAAGATTATGAGAAGCAAGGCGCGCAAATAATTGAGAATGTTTGTAAGTTGTATGCTGAATCAGATATTATCCTTAAAGTGAAGGAACCTTTGTTTAATCAAGAGGTAGGTTTACATGAAGCGGATATGATGAAAAAGGGACAATATTTAATCACCTTTCTGCATCCTGCGTCTCCTGCAAATCATTCAGTTGTCAGGCAGTTGGCTACGAAGGGAATAACTGCCTTAACTTTGGATGGTGTTCCGAGAATCTCAAGGGCCCAAGCTATGGACGCGCTTACTTCGATGAGTACGGTAGCAGGATATAAAAGTGTGCTGATGGCGGCTAATAGATTACCTAAGTTTATGCCTATGATCGGAACGGCTATCGGTATGATTCAGCCATCTGTTGTTTTGGTGATTGGAAGCGGTGTTGCAGGGTTACAAGCTATTGCCACCGCAAAGCGACTTGGCGCTATTGTTAATGCGGCGGATATAAGGCCCGATGCTCGTGAACAGGCTAAAAGTCTTGGCGCCAAAGTGGTTGATCTTGGTATACCGCCTGAAGTTGCTATTGGAGAGGGTGGATATGCTCTGCACTTAACTGAGGAGTGGCTTTTAAAAGAGAGAAAAGCCCTTGGAGAGATTGTTTCTCACTCTGATATCATAATTCTTTCGGCCTTGGTTCCCGGAAAAATTGCACCTATCCTTGTGACTGAAGATATGGTTCAGAACATGAAAACAGGTTCTGTAATTGTAGATATTGCAATCGATCAAGGTGGTAACTGTGAAATTACCGAGCCGGGTAAAGTCGTAGAAAAAATTGGCGTGCTAATTGACGGGACCAAAAATATCCCGGGTATGCTTCCTTCCAGTTCTACCTGGATGTTTTCGAATAATATCTACAACTTTTTAAGCAATTTGGTTCAAGAGAGCAGCGTTAAAGATGCTAGCAATCAAGATGGCAAAATCGTTATAGATACTGAAGATGAGATCATAGCTTCATCACTAGTTACCTATCAAGGGGAAGTTGTCCATGCCGGCGCTTTAGAAGCGATGAAAATGCTTACAAGGAGAGATGGCAAATGAAAATTCTCATCTTATCGTTAATATTTATTATAACTACAGTTATTGGATATAAGATCATTAGTGATGTTCCTGGTTTGCTTCACACCCCATTGATGTCAGGTATGAATGCCTTATCAGGAGTTACGATCTTAGGCGCATTAATGGCTACTGCCACCGCTGTCAAAACAGGCAGTAAGGTTCTGGGGACAATCGCCATCATCTTTGCCATGATTAATGTTACCGGTGGTTTTTATGTTACCCATCGTATGCTTGGAATGTTTAAAACCAAGTGGGGGGATGAAAAGTGAATCTTACATATTAT
>DHOO01000007.1:35321-57974 GCA_002409975.1 Firmicutes bacterium UBA5388 | reverse complement strand
CATACGTGTACGCAGGTGGTAACCAGCGTACACGGCTACCTAATGTTTTCGTTGGGAAATTCTTTCCAGATAATAATGTCTTTACTTATACTTGTTTGTTCTTTATTAATTGTATCTAATACTTCTTCTTTTATGTTTATTATAGTTTTAACCTCTTCTTCCTCAGTGTTTACCTCTTTTTCCTCAGTCTTTCTTACCGTTCCTAAATCTTGAAACGCTAAGGGAACCTCGCTTACGGGTGTAAGATTTTCTTCTTCAGAAGGTAAATAATCGTTAACTGAGTCATTTCCTCCAAAGTCAGCAGTTTTTCCTTGCTCTAATTTAGAATAATATTCTGCCCATTTTTCTCCCATATCAAATGATGAATTAAACCAATCAGCCCAAGGGTCATAGGCATTAAGTTTTCGGGGATATTTTACTGTTTGGTATTTAGCAGAATTATTTAGATATTCTTCTAATTCATTCGGTTGATTAGTATTTTTTCTTCGCGTAAACCGTTTATCATCCATCTTAATCACCTCATCTCTTAATATTATGCACTTAAAAAATTTTATGTTCATAAAATATGAGAGATGTTTTTAGTTTAAGGAGGATTTTTAATGATTACTCAAGATTTTAACCGTGAATTCATCCTCTCACAGCTACTCGATCTCTCAGAACTTCCTATTCTCTTAACTACCGAAGGTTTAGAGATCGCGCTCCAAATGGCTAATAAAATAGTAGAAATCTTTCAAGGGCAAAAAAAACTTTATATCTATGGCTGCGATCATTACCAGCATATCGCCAGAGATTTAACACAGGGGTTTCACTCCGGGTTAATGATAAATCGACCCCCTTTGCCAGTGGAATTCATTGAACACTTAAATGAGCAAGAGCCTTTTTTAACCTCTCTTGGCCAACAAGGGAAAAAAGGTGATGGTATTCTCATTATCTCTGGTGAATATACTCAACTCGCTGAAAATTTACTTAAAGAAGCGAAGGCAAAAAATCTTTTTACATTAGCCTTTTGTGGATATCCTCAACTAAGTAACCATCAACCGGAATTACTTTTCTATTTGCCTATCCCCAACCGTCCCCGTTTAAAAGAGGCATTTTTAATGCTAGGACACATCATCTGCACCTTAGTAGAATCAACTCTTTACGGAAATAGCTTTTAAGGGCTAAATATAAAAAAGCCCTTTTATTTAGGGCTTTTTATATTATTTATTTTCTTAAACAAATGGGTAAATCAATGTTATTCTTTTTCAGTTTTGCTTGCCTTCGAAGATGCAATTATCTCTTCCACTTGGTTAGAAGGGACTTCTTCAAAATGATCAAATTCCATTATAAAGTCACCTCTACCTTGAGTCATAGAACGAAGATCAATCGAATATTTAAACATCTCACTTAAGGGAGCTTGGGCTTTTATTACTTGAAATCCGTCTTGCGGATCCATCCCTAAGATCCGACCACGTTTCTTATTTAAATCGCCGATAATGTCGCCCATATATTCATCAGAGACAGTAACCGTAACATTCATAATGGGTTCCAGTAAAACCGGTTTGGCATCCATAAATCCTTTTTTAAAGGCCATGGAAGCTGCTATTTTAAAAGCCATTTCTGAAGAGTCCACACTATGATAGGAGCCATCGTAGAGAGTAACTTTGACATCAACTACCGGATAGCCCGCCAGCACCCCTTCTTCCAAAGTTTCCCTAAGTCCTTTTTCTACTGCAGGAATATATTGTCTGGGAACGGCGCCTCCAAAGATTTTATCGACAAACTCAAACCCTCCACCAGCAGGAAGCGGCTCGATCTCTAACCACACATGCCCAAACTGTCCCCGACCACCCGATTGTTTCTTGTGTTTTCCTTCAACTTTAATGGCGCCTTTAATTGTTTCCTTATAGGGTATTTTAGGGTCTTTTAACTCTACTTCTGTACCGAATTTCTTCTGCAATTTACTTGTAATAACCTCCAGGTGTAAATCCCCTAAACCAGAGAGCAGTAATTCATTAGTTGTGGCATCCTTTTCTATCTTAATAGTGGGATCTTCATCAAGTAGACGGCTTAACCCACTACTGATCTTGTCTTCATCACCCTTACTCTTAGGCACAACCGCCATTGTTAATTTAGGTTTGGGGAAATCCAATCCTTCTAAAAGAAGAGGGACTTCTTTTGAACTAAGAGTATCATTAGTAGTAGTAACTTGAAGTTTAGCAACAGCTCCAATATCTCCGGCGCCAAGCGCGGAAACAGCAGTTTGAGTTTTACCTTTAATTAAAAACAGTTGACCTACTCTTTCTTCTTGGTTCCGAGAAGCATTCCAAAAAGAAGAATCTGATTTTACCATACCAGAATAAACGCGGAACAAAGTTAATTTTCCAACAAAGGGGTCAGCCATTGTTTTAAAAACCAAAGCACTAGTAGGAGCGCTAGTATCCGCTTTAACCCCAATTTCCTCATTAGTTCGAGGATTACTTGCTATTTCCGGCTGAATCTCCGCTGGAGAAGGAAGACTTTCTATAATCTTTTCTAATAAGTGATTGATTCCCTCATTCTTTAAAGCTGAGCCACAAAGTACTGGTATAATTTGATTTGTCATCGTTCCCTTACGAAAACCATTTAAAATCTCTTCTTTTGTAAGTTCTTCCCCTTCCAAGTATTTAGTAAGAAGATCATCATCGGTCTCGGCTGCGGCTTCAATCAGTAGGTGATAATATTCTTCCGCCTCATCTTTTAATTCGGCAGGGATCTCAGCTTCTTTACCACCGATATAAGCTTTCCCAGTAATAATATCCACGATCCCTTTAAAACTTTCTGCCGCTCCAATCGGAATCTGAAGAGGGATAACGCGCTGTCCAAATTGGGTTTTTAATGCCTGCAAAACTTGGTGGAAATTTGCATTCTCCCGATCCATTTTATTAATAAAAATAATACGGGGTAGATTTCTTTCATCTAAATAACTCCATACTTTTTCTGTTCCAACTTCTAAACCGCCAACCGCACAGACGACAACTATACCAGCATCCGCTACTCGAATTCCACTTTTCACTTCTCCCACAAAGTCAAAAAATCCAGGAGTATCCAGAAGATTTATCTTGTGCCCGGTAAATTCCACCGGAGCAATAGAGGTGTTTATAGAAATTTTTCTTTTAATCTCCTCAGGATCATGGTCCATAACTGAAGTCCCGTCATCTACTTGCCCAAAGCGTTCTATGGATTTTGTATTATAGAGAATCGCTTCAGCTAACATTGTTTTTCCACTTCCACCATGACCTACAAATACGACGTTTCTGATTTTATCAACATTAAAACTCTTCAAAACAAGCCCTCCTCGATTTGCGCAAAAATACATAACGTTAATCAATATTCTACTATCTTTAAGTATTTCCTTCCTAAGTTAATATTTTTATGTTTTCCATGTTATATATTTTAGATCAAATTTCGTTAGGTAGAACGACTACCTATTATAGGTTTAACACTATATGGTCATTCATACCGGTTACCGCCAAATTTATAGCTGGGTAAATCGACAAGCCCTAAAGGCATTTCTGGGTCGCCTAAATATAAGCTTTAGGTAATCAATTCTCTCACATGGATATTAAAAAGATCTATAGGATAAAATATTAACGGTAGATGGCTGGCTGAACGAAGACTGAATTTCGCCCCCGTCAGATTGTTCTGATGCCGGTGAAAAGAGGTCGAGCAAAGAGCGGTTTGGGCGTAGGGCAAATGTTTTACCTTGCCCCAACCGGTCGGCGCGAAGGTCTCAACGATTTGATCTTATGATGCTTCTGCGTTGTAAGGTGGAGTCGTTCGGGCCGAGTCAAGAGCCTTGTTTTTGCCTAGAGGATCACAATGAATAATGGTAATACGGTCTGGTTCGACCAGGTAGAGATAAGGTTCGGGCAAAGGTTAACCGGGGTTCTGGAATTGAGGCGATTAGGATCACATTTAAACGGTCCGGTAGGGATCCTTGTTAGCCGGCGCGAAGGTCAGTTTCATCACCCTTGGTAACCCGAAGGGTTCTGTTCCCTTCGGGTTTAATTCTGATATCCCTCAATCATTAATAATTTATCCCTTGTTTCCTGGCAAACTATTCCTTCCCTCAAATCATTTACTTCTTCCTCAGGTAGTTGTGCTATTTTAACTGGAATTACTTGTTTAAGGGGACCCGGTTTTTTGGGAGTTCCAGCATACACCCCGATTTCATCCTGATAGATCCCTATAAACTCTTGTTTTTTACATCCTGTGCAAAGCTCTAAAAGTTCTTTATTTAGCTCAACTTCACCTATAGAGCTTCTTTTTAGCTCCCATCCGTCTTTCTTCAATGTTGCCAACATCTGTTCCCACTCATTTTTGCTTAAACTGCGATTAACAGTCTCTTCGTGACAACAACTTGTGTAAAAAACTGTAATTTTCATACTAATGTTCTCGTCGTCATTATTAAACATCGGAAGAAACGGGCTTTTTTCAGTATTTAAAAACATGTAAAGAATACCCAAAAGGAAACCGATCAGCATTAACGGACCCAACCTTCTCATTAGACCCCCTCCTTCCATTTTGTGCTAAATTGCCCATAATAGGTTTAAATTATACAACAAGAAACGAGGTAGCTTTTATGCAACCCCTTTTCTTCGGCAAAAACCTAGCTAATACTCTGGAGTAGTTCCTTATCCATTGCAATTTCAGGTATATTCTTTGGACGATAGAGAGCATACTCTCCTGAGACTTGGTCCTGGAGAATTTCTTTTCCGAGCTCCCTTTTGCATATGATAAAGGAATAATAGAGTGATGAGGTTCGGGATTTTTCGCTGTCATTTGGTAATCCCTCCTCTTGAGAGGAATAGCGTCAACCTGAATAATATGTAATAGAGTTTCGGAATAAAGATAAAGATAATTGCATCTAAAAACTTAGAAGTTAAGTTTTATTCGCTTCAATCCAAACCGGACTAATGTTATTCTTTATGAAGTATAAATTGGGAATAAGGTAAACATGGGGTTCCCGAAAACAGCAGTTAATGATCGCTGTATTTAACTTTGATCCTGATCACTGATATCAAAGTTGGCGTAAACATTTTGCACATCATCATGTTCTTCTAAAGCATCTGCTAATTTAATCAGACTTTCGGCTGTTTCGCCGTCAACTTCCACCGTGGTTTTGGGAATAAAATCCAATTCAGCATTATCAACACTAATTTTGTCATCTAAAAAATTCTTAACTCGTTCCAACTCTGAAGGCTCCGTAATAATCTCATAATAGTCTTCTTCCAATCGTAGATCCTCAGCTCCAGCCTCTAATGCTAGTTCCAGTAATTTTTCTTCATCAAATTTAACTTCTTCTTTTAGGGCCGTAACTACCCCCTTTCGCTCAAAAAGCCAAGCAACGCAACCACTTTCCCCCAAGTTTCCGTTATTGCGCGAAAATATATACCGCATTTCACTGGCAGTCCGGTTCCGATTGTCAGTCAAGGTCTGAACTAAAAAAGCAACTCCGCCGGAACCGTATCCTTCATAAATAATCTCTTCATACTGATCGGTTTCTGTTGATCCTAAACCTCTTTTTATCGCTCGATTAATATTATCGTTAGGCATATTAACTTCTTTAGCATTTTGGATCGCAAGTCTAAGTTGAAAGTTTGAGTCCGGGTCTCCTCCTCCTGTTTTGGTGGCCACAATTATCTCCCTCGTTACTTTAGTAAAAGCTTTAGCTTTCTGCGTGTCTGATTTTTCTTTCTTTCGTTTGATATTCGACCATTTTGAATGTCCAGCCATCTTATCACCTCAAAAATAATATTTCTGATCTCATTATAACTTATTTTCGTTTTGTAAACCAAATTTACGACTAATGAAATTCTTTTAACTACGAAAAGGGGAGTATGCCTCCAATTCACGCATTTTTTTCAACAGCATATAAACAAGTAAACCTGTTAAAACAAAGGACCCTAATGAAAAAATGGGATTATTTAAAAATAAAAGAAAGTCATAGAGGCCATGCCAAAAAGTAGCTACCCCATAAGCAATAAGAAAACGGTAAAATATACTGAGCCGACGTAAACCAGCAGTTAAGAAATATCCTCCCCACCCCGAAAAGGCAGCATGCGCCAAACAAGCTATTACGGCGCGCCACAATCCAACTTGAAAACCCAAAGCCTCCGTGTAAAAAAGGTTTTCTATTACCGCAAAACCTAACCCGACAGTTATCCCATAAACAATTCCATCTACTGGTTCATTCATTTCTTTTCGAGGATAGACCGTTAAGGCTAAGAGTAAGAACTTTAACCCTTCTTCAATTACGCCGATAAAAAAGAAGGAATAGATAAAAATTAATAATACATTTCCCGATGTCCTTGCGACCATCAGTCCTTCTTTTCCTACTAGTTCAAGGGCGCCGGCAGGAACTACCATTAACATCCCACCGATAAAAACCTTAGCTACTAATTTTTTGGGTTCTGGTTCAAACCTATCCTTACGATAAAAATAAGTCAACCACAAAACTCCTGGGATAACTGAGACAATTATTAAAGAAAGCAACACTTAGTTTCCTCCTATCAAAAAACATGGGCTTATTATTCCCAATAAACAAAAGAAAATGGCCACTGGCCATTATTTATAGAGGGTATTTTTTAGATAAAAACAGCTCGCTATTTTAAGATGTTTCGAGTATAGGTATAAAAAGCAATTAATGAAATAATTAACGCGATCGATAGAATAACTATTCCAACACCAGAGTTTAAGCAGTACAGAAAAAGGCCAACAAAAAATAAGAAAGTACTGATTTTTCCCCAATAATTACTAGGAATTAGCTTTTGCTTTTTTTTAAAAAAAATAAATCCTCCCGACAATTGCAAAATCTCCTTAGTTATATAGATGATCCCTAACCAGAGTGGTAACTCGTACCAAATCATTAAGGATAAAAAAGAAAAACAAAGTGTCATTTTGTCGGCAACCGGGTCAAGAATCTTACCTAATTCGCTGATCTCACCACGTTTCCTGGCCATCCTACCATCAAGAAAGTCCGTTACCGCAGCCAGTGTCCAGAGACCGATCACACCATATAAGTTTTTTCGAGAAAAAAACACCAAGATAAATGGGGATAAGCATAAACGGCTTAAAGATAAAAGATTGGCAATAGTCATAAGATATTTCCCCCTAAATCAGCTTAGCTTTTGTAGTCTTTGAAATAATTTATCTAATTTTTCTGTATGATTATAAAAGAATCCAGTAAAGTTCCTCATATTCGTCAATAAGATTTCGTTTACCTTTAATACTTGAGACAGCTGCCGACAGAGGAGCTCTAAAATACCGGCTTTTTCCCCAAAGTCGCTTTGTAAACCCTTAGAGGCGTTGGTCAGTGTTGGAAGTTCACTTACTACTTTATCTAAATCTTCTGTTTGCTTCCCGGTCATCTCAACAAGACCTACAGCAGTCTCCAACACTCCGTCGTATTTCTCTTTAAAGCCAGTAAGTAATTCTCTCACCTTCAACTCATGGTCAGGTATAACTCCCGCTCCATCCGATATCTTTAAAAAGTTATTATGCAAGAGTGAAACAGCGGCGCGTAGAGATTCGGTAATCGACTTGATTTGTTCAGCAGCTTCGCCACTGGCGCTAGCCAGTTTTCTAACCCGATCTGCTACCACCGCAAAGGTCTTGCCATGTTCACCAGCGCGAGCCGCTTCAATCGCAGCATTTAAAGAGAGAAGGTTCGTTTGTTCATTGATACGAAGAATTGTTTCGAGAACCTGATTAATCCTATTGATCTCATTCTCCAATAAAACAATCTGTTCGGACACCCTCATAAAATCTCGGATATTTTGAACCATAAAATCATACTCATTAATACTCCCCTCTAACGCTGAATCAATCTGTCTGATTGCTTGTTGAATATTCTTCGATGTCTCATCTACACTGACCGCAATCTCCCTAGTCTCAACAGCAAATTCATCTATCTCTTCACTGATTTTCGGTAAGCCTGTCCTCAATATATCCACAGACGAATTAAACGACGATTTTATATTTTGATAATTTTCTAAAACAGTTATGATCTCGGAGACAGTTGGGCCAAATTGATGTAAAACCTCTTCTATTTCTCGAAATGTCTTTTCCATCTTCTTCTGTTCTCCACTGCTACCCCAGAAAGCAACCGCCATCTCTTGAACTTGTTGAGTATAAAGTTCAACGGACTGATAAAGAAAATGAAAAATATGACGGAATAGTAACAAAAGTAAAAAAGAAACCGCAAGGACCCAGATGAAGGGGAGTTTAACCAGGAAGATCAAAACTGCCGTAAGTAAAATAATTATTAATGTCGATAAGTCAGAGGAAAATTTAACCTGATCTCTTAACGGTTTTATTAAAATTTTATTTTGAAGAATAGAGAGAAAAAAAGTAGCTGCTGACAACTTTTTCCCAAAAAAGCGCATAATAATTTTCCTCCATTAGTTTATCCCTAACATTATTTCTTCTTTTGGAGGAAAAATCCTCTTTATTCTAAAGACTAACCCATTTTTCTGATTTCCTTTTGCAGTTTTCTAATAATCCTCTTTTCTAAACGAGAAATATAAGACTGGGAAATTCCTAAAAAATCAGCCACTTCTTTCTGCGTTTTCTCCACTCCATCCTTTAAACCAAAACGCAACTCCACAATCGACCGTTCTCTCCCTGATAGCATCGACATCGCAGAGGCCAGTAAATCCTTATCAACCTCTTCCTCCAACTGTTTATAGGCCACATCATTCTCAGTTCCTAAAACATCTGAGAGTAATAGCTCATTACCATCCCAGTCAATATTCAAAGGTTCATCAAAAGAAACTTCCGATCGGGTTTTACTGTTTCTTCTTAGATACATTAGAATTTCATTTTCTATACAACGAGAAGCATAAGTTGCTAGTTTTATCTTCTTATCGGGATCAAAAGTGTTGACCGCTTTAATCAAACCGATCGTGCCAATAGAAACAAGATCTTCAATCCCTATTCCGGTATTTTCGAATTTCCGGGCAATATAAACAACTAAACGTAGATTATGCTCAATTAATAAGCCTCTAACCGCTGGATCTCCTGTCTTTAGTTTTCCCAGAAGAAAACCTTCTTCCTCATTATTAAGTGGAGGGGGTAAGGCTTCGCTTCCGCCAATATAAAAAATACCCCTCGGATAAAGAGTTAACTTTTGCAGAATACGGACAATATAGATTTTAGTGAGCAACCGTATCCGCCACCAACTGATTCCCAACATAACCAACTCCTCCTTTAATCCAGCTAACCCCTTCCCGCGCTTAAAATAAACCATAAATGTTCTTAATTTCTTCTTTAAAAAACCCCAGCTAGAAGAGAAGAAGGCAAAAGAGCGTGATAACCTCCTCCGGTATAAGAAGCTAAATTATACAGTCCAATGATCACAGGAGGTAATTTTTTCGGTTCTTTATGCAATAAGACAACTTCATCCGGGCGGAACCCTAAAAGAAACCCTTTTTTCTTACCAACACTGGTATAGCTAATTACTCGGATCCGTGAAGCCCAATCCGGACTAAACTCTAAAGCTGAGTTATCTGGAAACTCTCCTTTAGAAAAGAGTATACTTAAACCTAATATTTCTGGAGGTAAAACCCCTTTAAGAATCTCTGCCTCTACTACTAAAACTGGATGTTTAGTGATGGGATCAAGAAGCATATTTCCAGTATCCAGTAAAGCTGATAGCTCTTTAGTCATACCGTTCACCGTGAGGCGAAGGGAAAATAGACATTCTTTTTCGATTAAAAGCTGATGAACCAGACCCCACCCCAACTCGGTTACCACCAGCAAAGAAAGGAAGTTTACCAAGATTACCTCCCAGACGCCATAGGGAACCCTGCGGTCAACAAAAGGTGGATTTATAATAAAATAAGTTACTCCTGAGGAGAGCATAAGCAGCAAGGAAAAAATACTAACCATGCGCAGTAAATTCTTAATCGACCTTACAGGGAAGGCTACTATTAACATCATGATCCCGATTCCGACAAAAAGAAAAATTTCCTTTTTATTAATCAATCCTAATTCCAAACGATAACATAACCAAAAGTAATATATTCCTCCAACTAAACCGGCAAGTACTATTCGCCACCAATAATAGTTCTTTTTTAGAATTCGCCCAGTAGCCCACAACAATAAGGAATTCATAAGGGTACTGATTAAGGCGCCAAAAAGCCATTCATCAATAAAAACTTCCCTCATCTTTTAAACCTCCTTTCTTTACTAATCTACAGGATTTAATCTTAAGATCCTTTTTTAAGTTAAGGAATTTCCTAAGTCAAATATTTAAGATTTGATCACAAAAAATATCTACGATGTTTGTAGAGGCGCCTGGCTCTGATTTCCATCACTTCACGTGTGCGGATGGATTTTAACGATTAAAAGAGAAAATCCTTGTAATATCCAGTTTTTTCACGAACTTTCTTATAAACAACAAAATGGCCTGCACAGGCCATTTTAAAAGTCTAGCAAATAATAAAAAAAGCGAATCATTGCCCCTTTTTTTCCCTTTTCCATAGAAACGAAGGGATCTCTAATTCTTCGCCATCAACCAGAGACCTAATTTCCAGTTCCTCCAAACCCATCCGGGACTTTCTTTGGTTAAATCCGGTAGCAATTACCGTAATTCTGATCTCATCGCCTTGCTTGTCATCAATCACTGCTCCAAAAATAATGTTGGCATCCGGATCCGCCGCTTCTGTAATAATTGCGGCAGCTTCATTAATTTCAAAAAGACCCAAATCCGAACTCCCGGTCACATTAAGTAAAATCCCTTTGGCTCCTTCAATTGAAGTTTCTAATAGAGGCGAAGAAACAGCTGTTTTTGCCGCTTCTGCCGCTCTATTCTCCCCTTTGGCCACCCCAATACCCATTAAGGCAGAACCAGCACAATTCATAATGGTTTTTACATCTGCAAAATCAACATTAATAAGCCCAGTAATGGTAATTAAATCGGAAATACCTTGTACCCCTTGCCGCAAAACATCATCGGCAAATTTAAAAGCTTCTATTACTGAAGTTTTCTTATCGACAATCTGAAAAAGCCGTTCATTAGGGATCGTAATTAAGGTATCCACTCTCTCTTTGAGAGCTTTTACCCCTTCCTCTGCTTGAGCCATACGAACTTTTCCTTCAAAAGTAAAGGGTTTAGTCACTACTCCGACAGTAAGAGCGCCAGCTTGTTTTGCCATTTCTGCAATTAACGGAGCAGCTCCTGTTCCTGTTCCTCCACCCATGCCGGCAGTAATAAAAACCATATCAGTGTTTTCCAATACACCGATAATTTCTTCTTTACTTTCTTCCGCTGCTTGACGTCCAATATCAGGGTTCGCGCCTGCCCCTAAACCCTTAGTTAATTGATCTCCAATCCGAAGTCTAACATCGGCTTTCGAACGAAGAAGAGCCTGCCCATCCGTATTGATGGCAATAAATTCTACGCCTTGTAAACCAGCTTCGATCATACGGTTGACAGCATTTGTTCCTCCGCCACCGACACCAATGACTTTTATTGAGGCAAATTGTTGATTTGTTACTTCAAACTGAAGCATAGTGCTCCCCCTATTCATTTTAAACCCCTTAGCTAGCTACAATTTGCTTACCTAAATTATAATTAATTCCACAAAGAAATATGGTTCCCTGCTTCTTAAATAACTTTTATCCTTAAATTCACGATTTAAGAAAATAATTACTTGGATTTCTAAATAAAACAAAGAGACCTCGGTCTCCTTACGTTGGGTTGCAATTCTCTATTTTTCAATTATTTTTGCGTATAAAGATCGATAATTAATTGAACCTCCCCCTGTCCCATTCCAGATTTTCTAGCGATTTCTTTTACTGAAAGACCCTTCTGAAACAACTCGATAATCATCTGATTCCGCTCTGGAAGTGATGACAGATCAATTGTTTCAAATCGATTTTTCTTTATTTGATTCTCGTGGAGAGAAGTTGTTATTGTCGAATCAGAGGTCTCAGGTTTTTCGAAACTAGTGTTTTTCTCCTGAGTTTCCTTGGCGCTAATGACTTCAGGTTCTATTGTTTCGCTACCAATCACGTTTTTTCCATCATCTGCCAAATTAATTTCAGCACGTCTCAACGGCTCGAAGGAATTGTCTTCCTCTTCTTCCACTTGTTGTGTGCTTTCTGACGGTAATACAATCTCTGGTAGGGGCTCTTTCTCTTCCAGGACCGAGCAGACTTCTAACAGAAGCTCCTCTACTTGCGCCACCCGAGAGCTTAGTTCAGATAACATCATAGAAAACCGCTTCTGTCCACGCCAAAACAGGAATAAACTAATAACAACAACCACTAAATACCAGCCAAACATCAGCTGATAATCCCCCTCTTTCTATTTAACACTCACAGCTCCATGTCAATAAAGCGTCCTTTCCAATCGGTCTGCTTTCCATCTTTCTTACTAGGTTGTTCTCCAGAAAAGTTTCTCCCTTGATGTTGGCTATCTCTTTCTTCCTTCCTACTATGATCATCTTGAACTCGTCCCTGAACTGTTTCGCTTTTGCGACGAACTTGTTGTTCTTCTTTTTTAATCTGGTTATCAAGACGATTCTTAAGAATTTTGTTTTCATCCTCGATCACATTCAGAGAATGGCCTTGTTGCTTTTGTACATCTAGGGTACGGTTTACTAAAACCTGGACATTTAATGGTCCAATCATTTTCTCGTCCTCCCTTAGCGGTAAGGTTGAATAGATACTTCTCCCTCATCGTAAGCAAGAACAGCAAAATTAAATTCATCTTTAAAGATACGCACCGCTTTTCCGATAATAACTTTAACTCCGGGGTAGATCGTCTGGCGAATTTTAATATACCCTCGTTCGATCTGTCGCTCATTAAGCTGCTCCATAATTTCGTCGCGTCTCGTTTCCAGTTTTCTTCTTTCCGCCTTTAAAACAAAAGACGTCCGGGTTAATTTGGCTTTCATCTCCTCGCGCTCTGGAGAAAGTTCGTATCCTTGTCTGTTTAAAATAGTAAGCGCTTTTTCGGCCATATCCAATTCTCTTTCGAGTTCCGGTAATCTTTTCTCCAATTCATTCATTTCCAAACGGAAACTAGGATTAATCCCTACTTCTACTTCAGTCTGAGTTCCCATTTTAGAACCTAAAAATTGAGCTTCTATTAACTCTCCTGCCCTCACGACTCCACCCATAATTAAACCTTTTTTTGTTCCCAGAATAACCTTCCGGCCACAATTAATATAACTATGAATAATCGCATCCCGTACCTTGATTTCACCTTCCACATTCACTTTGGCATGATCGATATAACGAGCGTAAAGATCCCCTTTGCAATTAATCACGGATTTATCCTGCCCTATAATCCCACCATTAATGGTGATACTACCTTCAGCGCTAATAAAACCACCTTCTACATTTCCGGAGATAACCACATCCCCAGCAGCTTTGACGGTAAATCCATTTTCGACATCCCCTCTAATATGAACACAACCAACAAAATCGATATTACCTGTATTATAGCCCACATTTTCTTTAACCTCATGCACAACTTGGATAGCTATTTTTCGCCCAATCATACTCGGTTCGCCATCGCAAGTCGCAATGATCCGGTTATTATCCCAAGCCACATTCTTTCCTAAAACTAAAGTAAGATCCTTGCCCGGCGTAGCTTTGATCTCTTCACCTTTAACATTGCGCCCAGCTACTCCCAGAGTAGCTGGCTTTTTTTCAACTAAAACTTGACCTTTTTGCACATTCTGAACTAATGACAATTCTCGGTGATCAACCCGACCATCTTCTAACTCTTTAGGAATTAAGCGAATGCGATCAGTTTCAAAATAAAACTTAAGATCGGCATCCTCCCCCTTAATTGGGTAAATTCCTTCTGCAATCAAGGTTGATTTTAAAGACTTTTCTTCCAAAACCCGATGAAGAATCTGCTCCTTCAGGCCAAATATTAACCCTTCCTCTTTTATTTTCGTTAGGATCTGCTCATATGTGGGCCAAGCTGTTCCTTCAGGTGGTTGTTCTATTTGTAAATAAGCCCTCATGTTATCTGGGGAGAACTCGATTTTTATCTGTTCTAAAGCCAACCATAACACCTCCGGTTATAAGACTCCTATGACCGTACGCCATCTCGCCAACCTTCCTTGCAAGCGAAATATTGCTTTCGTATGAATTTGAGAAACTCTTGATTCGGATATACTTAAGGTTTCCCCAATCTCTTTAAGCGTTAACCCTTCGTAATAATAAAGGGTGATTACAGTTTTTTCTCTTTCGGAAAGAGCATCGATCGCTTTTGCTAAGGCTTCTTTTAACTCAGCAATTTCAATCTGTTTTACCGGATCAGTGCTATCTTCGTTCTCTACTAGATCCAAAACCCTTACATTTTCATCTTCCGGGTTTTTCGTCAGCCATATTTCATCCAAAGAACTTAAAGCAGTGCAACTAACTTCGTTTAATAAGCGATAGAATTCTTCTATAGGAATATGTAAGGAATCACTTATCTCCTGATCGGTAGCATATCGTCCCAAACGATGTTCCAATTCAATACAGATCTTCTCTAAACTTTTTGCCTTTTGCCGAACTGATCTAGGAATCCAGTCATTACTCCGCAACCCATCCATAATCGCCCCTCTAATCCTGGCAATCGCATAAGTCTCAAATTTAATCCCCCGCTCAGGATCGAATTTATCAATGGCATCCATTAACCCAAATATTCCATAGCTGACTAAATCATCAAACTCAACATTTGGCGGAAGGCCAATGGCCACTCGACCGGCGACATACTTGACTAGGGGGGAATACCCCACAATTAATTTTTCCCGAGCGGTATCAGAACCTCCCTGACGATAATCTTTCCATAGTTGTTCCTCCCGCCCCTTATCTATCATTATATACCCTTCCCCCATTCTTTTAAGGTATATATTCCTTTTGATCCAATTATTTCTCCTCTTTTCTTCGACATCCTTTGTTGAAAACCCTTTTACAAAATTATTTCGGGGGAATTTAACATTCTAACTTTTACCTCACCTGTTGCTAAATCCATATAGATCGAACGACCCAAATTTCCACCTACGCTTTTCCCACTAATCCTTAATCCTATGGAATTTATGCTTTTTTCAACTGCTAAGACATTTCTCGGACCAATCTGCATTTTATGATCCATCCCTGAATAAGCAAACATTTGAGCGCCCCCGGCAATTTTAACTATCATTCTATTCTTTAAAGCTCCCATCTGTTGCATTTTTTCAACTAGAACCGGGACAGCAGTATCAGCATACTTACCTCGGTTTGTTACTTCTTTAGACATAGAACTATCGGGAAGCATCACATGAGCCATTCCTCCGATTTTCAATAATGAATCGTAGATACACACACCTACACAGGAACCAAGCCCTAATGTCATTAGAAGATCCGGGGTTTGTGAGACTACTATTTCTGACATTCCGACCCGGATCGTATTTGACATCCATTCTTCACTCCTAACGCATCTAAGATTGTATTCAAGGATCCGGGATCGGGGACTAAAAAGAAATGCCCATCAATACTTAAATCGCAGGCCGTTAGTTGCGTCTCAATTAAAACCGCATAGTCCCCCATTTCACCTAAATCTGCCAGTATGGTATTAAGGATCGCCCCCACCATATCAAAAGCCAAAGCCGGTACGGAAGATAACATATTTAACCCTGTAAAATTGGAAAAAGCATATACATACGCGCCTGTTAAGATGTTTCCGATCTCTTTAAGAGCGGATACCTCTAATTCACCTAAAATATTACGGCATTTTTCCGAATCATTGATTAAAAGCCCGGCTACAAACAAAGCTTTATCTTCAGGAAAAAGATATAAAATTTTACTTGGCGCCTCCCCAAACACCCGTAAATAAACCCCAACCATCGGCTGTTCCGGACCGCCAACAAAATCACAGGCTTCAGCCAATGGCAAGATATTAACCTGAGGAACTGTCATGAAAACCTTCCGATTCAACAATTGCGAAAGAACGGTAGCGGCATGAGCTGCCCCAATGTTCCCCACTTCACGGATGGCATCTAATTGTAAGGGAGTTAATTTATTAACCATCTAATATCAACCCCATTCAGCTTCGGATAATTCTTTCGCCTCCTTGGGACTAAGCGCTCTTTCTAAATTAAGGAGTACGATCAACCGGTCGTCAATATTTGCTACCCCGGCCAGAAAGTAGGAATCAACGCCTTTCGTTATTGACGGTGGTGGTTCAATGGCTGATACGGGTATGCGCAAAACCTCCACTACGGCGTCCACCAGCATTCCTACCAGCGCTTCTCCCACCTCAACAATGATCACACGAGAATTATAACCTACTGGAGGAAGGGTTAGACCAAACCTTTTCCGTAGATCAACGATTGGTATAATATCTCCCCGCAAGTTGATAATCCCTTCCACAAAATGGGGAGCCCTGGGTACCCTGGTAATTCCTTGATCCAATTTTTCAATCTCCCGCACTTGGAGAATATTCACCCCGAATTCTTCCTCGCCAAGTTTAAAAATGACTAATTGGGTAGTTTCCTCTTGTATCTTTCGCTTTTCTTTCATTGTAATCCCCCCTTTAAATTAAAATATTGGGACTAGGCGACAGAACGCAGGTCCAAAATAAGCGCAATTTTACCATTACCCAAAATAGTGGCGCCCGCAATTCCAGGAATATTGCCAAGATAAGCGCCTAAAGATTTAATCACTACATCCTGTTGTCGCACAAGCGTGTCCACCACACAGCCCAATCTTCGATCCCCATTTCTAATCACAACCACGTCAAGCTCATCTAGATTCGGGTTTTTAGCTTCTGAAACTCCTAGATAATCTTGAAGACGGACTAAAGGAACAACTTCACCCCGGAGAAAAGTAACTTCCTGATTACGTAGCCATTTAATATCTTTCCTCGCCACACTAATCGTTTGTTCGATCAAACTGGTAGGAATAGCGAAAACATCAGCTCCTAAATGAATAATAAGCGTTTGAATAATGGCCAGAGTTAGGGGTAAACGGATCGTCATGGTCGTCCCTTTCCCCTTGACGCTGGAGACTTGTAGCATTCCACCAAGATCGGTAATCTTTGTTTTAACAATATCCATGCCGACTCCACGACCTGATACATCTGTTACTTGCTCAGAAGTAGAAAACCCAGGAAGAAAAATCAGGTTTATAATCTCTTCCTCTTCCATGTTCTCCAGTAGTTCGGGAGTAATAAACTCTTTAGCTAGCGCTCGAGCTTTGACTTTCTCCGGATCAATTCCCTGTCCATCGTCAGAAACACTAATTACCACATTATTCCCAGTTTGGTAAGCATTTAGCGCAATAACGCCTTGAGTGGCTTTACCGCTAGCCTCTCGTACTTGTGGTTCCTCAATGCCATGATCAACGCTATTCCTAATAATATGCACTAAAGGATCTACAATCTCGTCAATCACTGTCCGGTCCAATTCTGTATCGGCGCCGCTAATTTGCAACTCTACCTCTTTCCCTGTTTCCTTAGATAAATCCCGAACTAAACGGGGAAAACGAGAAAATATTTGTTCTACTGGGACCATCCTCGTTTTTAAAACCTGATCCCTTAGATCTAATGTTAAGTGAGAGAGCTGCTCTACTGCTTCTTGTAAAGATTGATCTTCCTTTTCTGAGCTTAATTGCTCTAAACGTGATCTGGTAATCACCAGTTCACCTACTAGATTCATCAAATCATCCAGTTTCCGAATATCCACTCGCACTGTGGGGGAAACATTAGAATGAACTTTAGCGGTATTAGCCTTCTGTGGTTCAGAAACGACCGGAGTCGAACTGAGCTCGCCGCCCCGTCGTTCAATTAAAAGATCGTTAGAATCATGAACTTCTCCCTTAACCTCTTTCACATCAAGCATTTTTTCTAGATAACGAGTTAAGATCTCCAGAGGTTTTTTACTAAGGAGGCCAATAATAAAATCCGAATCGAACTTCTCATCTTCTAGTTCCTTGGCCGTTGGGATCGTTCTTACAATCTCACCTTGCGATTCTAACTCCCGAAGAACCATAAAGGAGCGAGCGCCTTTGAGCAAACATTCTTCCTCTAAAAACAAATGTAAATGGTATAAGGTAAAGCCCTCAGCCAGCGCTTTATTAATCTGCTCTTTTTCCTCAGGTGAATACCGTAATTGTAAAGTCTTTCTTCTTTCATCTTTAACTGTCGGCTCTCTTTTAACCTCTTTAGCTGAGTACTTTTTCAAACCCTGTAAAACCCCAGCCACTTCCACATCTTCTTCCTGACCTTCGGCAATTCCCTTTGCTAATACTTCAAGTAAATCCAGAGCATCAAATAAAATGTTAATGATCTCCGGGGAAACCTTTAATTCGTTTTGGCGGAGTAAACTTAAGACATCTTCCATGGCATGAGTTACACTTGACATTTTATTGAATCCCATTGTTGCCGAGGCGCCCTTTAAAGTATGGGCGGCCCGAAAGATCGAATTTAGAACCTCAATATTATCCGGCTCTTTCTCCAAAACTAGCAATGATTGATTTAGAGATTGTAAATGTTCATAACATTCGTCCATGAAAACATTAAGGTACTGAGAAACTTCCATCCCCTTTCACCTCCTGGATAGTACTTTTTCTCCTAATTTATTTTTGAAAATAATCTCTTTAAGAACAAAGATAATCCTCCGGATGATTGTTCAGGTAAAGAGAGCATCCTCTGAGCAATCCGTAAGACACTCAATGAAGCCTTAGATTCGGGATGAGTTAAGGAAAAAGGCTGTTGTTGTTTTACTGCCTTAGGAACGTTCTGGTCGTAAAAAATCATCCCCAACGGTTCTAAAGGAAATTGCAAGAACTTTTCTGCTACCATCATTAAGCGTTCAAATACCTGCTCACCTTCTTCTTTACTTTTTACCATATTAACCGCGACATAGACTTTAGCTGTAGGATTCTCCTTAGAGATCACTTTAATTACTCCATAAGCATCAGCGATGGATGTTGGTTCAGGAATTGTAACCACTATAATCTCCTCGGCCGCCATTAAAAACTTAATAACTTTACTTGAGATCCCAGCGCCGGTATCGAAAATAATAAAATCGTTATCCTCTTCTAAAGCAGAAAAATTGCTAATACAATTATTCATTTGCCAGGAACTTAGGTCAGCCAGCTCTTGAAAACCAGAACCTCCTGCAATTACCTTGATTCCTGCCGGTCCTTCGAGCACAACGTCGGACAAATCCCGTTCTCCCGCGAAAAAGTGGCCCAAATGATACTTAGGGGTAATACCTAAGATTAAGTCAATATTAGCTAAACCTAAATCGGTATCGATTAAGGTCACTTTTTGGCCCAGTTTTGAAAGGTAAATAGAGAGGTTTACCGATAAATTGGTCTTGCCCACTCCCCCTTTTCCACTGGTTACCGCAATGATTCTGGCTTTTGGCAGATTAACCTTATGGTTTTGGCTACTTACTAATTCCCTCAACCTCTCAGCTTGATCACGCATTGATGCACTCCTTACCAGCAAACCTTTTTAGGGCTTCAAATGTAGCAACCTCTATATCTTCAGGAACACTCTGCCCAGTTGTCACGTAAGACATAGGGATGTTGAGTCTTTCTGCCACCTCAAATACATTACTGAGACTATTTGTCTCATCAAGTTTTGTAAAGATTAGCCTGTTAAAATCGATCTCCTGAAAAGAGTCTGCCGTTTCCAGCAGATCCTCAAGTTTAGTGTTAGCGCTTAATACCAGGTGAGTTTCGTCTAAGCGTCGGCCATTAAAAAAATGTTTTAACTCTCTGATTTGCTGCTTATTCTTTTGGCTGCGGCCGGCAGTATCAACCAGAATAAGTTCTTTTTCTTCTAAATTATTTAGGGCTTTCTTGAATTCAGCCGCGGTATATACCACTTCAATCGGCAGATTAATAATTTCTGAATAGGTTTTTAATTGTTCCACTGCCGCAATCCGATAAGTATCAATCGTAATCAGTCCCACCGATTTTCCCTCAAAGAGGGCAAAATTAGCTGCTAGTTTAGCAATCGTAGTAGTTTTACCAACCCCGGTTGGGCCGACTAAGGCCACCACTGTTGGGTGATTGCTTAATTTAATCGGATAAGTTCGAATCATCGTATCGCGAATCTCTTTCTCAACTGCCGATGACAGTGGCGCCGAAAGTTCTTTAGCCTTAAACCGCACCTGCTCAGAGACACCCTCAATAGCCTGCTTAATCTCATTTAATTCTTGTTTAACTTTTTCTAGTTCAGGAAGGATCAAGTCTTGCTCCGACTTAAATAATGGCTGTTTCTTATCAGTAGTGTTCTCTGATCGCTCCTTAGAAATAGATAGCATTCTCATCGTTTCTGAATTATCTACTGCAGCTAGAACTTCATACCTTTTCTTGGAAAACAAGCCCATAAACCCGCCTTCTTTAAAGGGACGGGAGTGCAGAATTAAAGCATCTTTTCCCAGCTCTTGTTTGACTCGGATAATTGCCTGTTGGGCTGTATCGGCCACAAACCTTTTAACCCTCATTCACCAGCACCTACCATTCCTAAGGAGTGAACTTCAATTTCCGGCGTAATTTCTTGATAAGAAACGACCATGATTTTAGAAGAAACTCTCTCTGTAATACTCCTGACATAACGACGTATTGGAGGGGAAACTAATAATACGGGGTTGCGTCCTTCCTGAATAACCGGACGAATCTGCTGGTTTAAAGACTCATAAAACTTATTTAACCAAGATGGAGCCAAAGGTTCCCCCTCACTTTCTTGCGCTTGAAGAATTTTTTCCTCGGCTTTAGGAGAAATCGTTAATACTCGGATCACACCATCTTCACCGCTTAAGATCTTCGAAATCTGTCTGGCTAATGAAGCTCGCACATAATCGGTTAATAAATTTAGATCTTTGGTCAGCGGAGCATAATCAGCAAGCGTCTCCAGGATCGTCACGAAATTACGAATTGGAATTCCTTCTTTTAAAAGTTGTGAAAGAATCTTTTGAATTTCGCCAACCGTCATTAAGTTAGGGATTAATTCTTCGAAGACGACAGGATAATCGACCTTGATATAATCCAACATGGCCTGAACTTCCTGCCTGCCTAATAATTCATGAGCGTAATTACGAATAATCTCCGTCAAATGGGTAGCCAAGACAGACGGTGAATCAACAACTGTATAACCAGACAGTTCTGCTTTCTCTCGTTGTTCTTCCGAGATCCAAAGAGCAGGAAGACCAAAAGCCGGTTCCTTCGTCGGGATCCCAGTAACCTTTTCGGTAACAGTGCCCGCATCCATGGCTAGGAAAGAATGAGTCATTAATTCTCCTCCCGCGACTTCCACTCCTTTAATTTTGATTACATATTGATTCGGCGCCAGTTGCATATTATCACGAATCCGGATGGCGGGTAGAATGATGCCTAGTTCTAAGGCGACCTGCCGCCGAATTAAACTAACTCTTTCAAAAAGGTCTCCGCCTTGGGCTTTATCAACCAGCGGTATTAAACTATAACCGATCTCGACCTCCATCGGATCAACAGCCAATAAAGAAAGAACATGCTCAGGTTTATAACCTTCCAGTTCCTGAGTGGCGGTCTGCTCCAGACTGCTTTCGACCTTTAATTTTTCCTCTCGACGTAAAATAGCTGTTAATCCCCACAGCAGCAAAGCAATAAAAATAAATGGGACCGTGGGCATCCCCGGAACAATACCAAAAAGAGCAATCACGGCAGCTGTCATCCTGAGAATTTGCGGATACCTCAATAATTGTTTAGTTAAATCTGACCCTAAATTATCCTCAGAGGCGGACCTGGTTACTAAAATACCGGTAGCAGTTGAGATCAGAAGAGCAGGCACTTGCGAAACCAAACCATCACCAATCGTCAGCAGGGCATAAAGCTGAATAGCGCTCATAAAATCCAGACCCTTTTGTAACATACCAATCACCCCGCCACCCAAGAGGTTGATAATGGTAATCAGGATCCCAGCGATCGCATCCCCTTTGACAAATTTACTGGCGCCATCCATCGACCCATAAAAATCCGCTTCTCTTTCAATCTCTCTTCTTCTAGCCCTGGCTTCTTCCTCATTAATTAAGCCGGCATTTAGATCTGCATCAATACTCATCTGCTTGCCGGGCATGGCATCAAGAGTAAATCTAGCAGCCACCTCCGCGACACGTTCCGCGCCTTTTGTGATCACCAGGAAATTTATTAAAGTTAAGATAATAAAGATAACAAAACCAACGATCGGATTGTTTCCTGCCACAAAGCTCCCAAATGCTTTGATTACCAGTCCGGCAAAACCATCTAACAAGATCAAACGGGTAGAGGAAACATTCAAAGCTAACCGAAAAAGCGTTGTCACCAACAATAGAGAAGGAAACACAGAAAACTCCAACGTTTTTCGGACATTCATCGTCAGTAGCAAAATCAAAAAAGATAATGAGATATTCAAGGTGAAAAAAAGATCAAGGAAAAAAGAGGGCAAAGGAATAAAAAACATCGTTAAAATAAGAACAATCAGAATCACAACAACAATTTCACCACTAGAAGCAATCCGCGATAAATAATTTGTTTTTCCGTCTTGATCCGGCATTTTACTCACCATTTACATTATACATGCATAAATACCTTTCTTTCAATGTTTTCTCTCACTTAAGCTTATTGTGTTGTATCCTTTTTAAAATATAGTGTTTGACTGGTATTAGGCTA
>DHOO01000007.1:23429-35154 GCA_002409975.1 Firmicutes bacterium UBA5388 | reverse complement strand
CAATATATTGTATCGGGATAATTAAAACGAAAGACAACGCAAAAAGCCCTTACTTTTGCCGTAATTTGTAAACAAAAGCTAAAACTTCCGCCACTGCTTGATAGAGGTGGGGCGGGACGAACCCTCCGATTTCCACTGTTTGGTAGATGGTCCTCGCTAAGGGTTTGTTTTCAACCATGGGAACATTATGCGCCGCGGCCAGCTCTTTAATTTTCGCGGCAATATATCCTTCTCCTTTGGCAAGCACCTGGGGCGCTTCCATCTTGGCGGCCTCATACTTTAAAGCCACTGCTAAATGAGTAGGGTTCGTAATAACCACATCAGCTTTTGGGATCTCCTGCATCATACGACGCATGGCAATTTGCCGTTGTTTCTGTCTAATTCTACTTTTAATCTTGGGGTCTCCTTCAGTCTGCTTGAACTCATCTTGCACTTCTTTTTTAGTCATTCTTAGGTTTTTACGATACTCATAACGTTGATAGAAATAATCAAAAACCGCTAATACCATCAGCAGAAGAGAAACACGTAAAACTATTTTATACATTAACCGCCAAATTGTAGCCGCCACTTGAAAAGTCGGGTTCAGTAAATAGGTTTCCGCTAGTGAAAAGACGGGACCTTTAAAAGAAGACCAAATAATAATAATAACTCCACCTAGTTTAAAAAGAGCTTTAAACAGATCAACCAACTTTTTAGGAGAGAACATTCTTTTAAACCCTTGAAGAGGATTGATCCGATCCAGTTTCATTTTAAGTGGTTCTAAAGTAAAGATTCCCCCACTTTGTAAGTAATTAATAATAATACCAGCCGCTAAAATTGTTAAGCCCGTCGGTAAAAAAACCCCGATCACAGTCAAGATCGTTCCATTCATTATATTAGCCAGCGCGATTTCATCTAAATTAGTATTCAACATCTCACTAGAGAAGCTAAACTGGAAATAGCCGTATAATCTATTAAGTATAATTTGACTAAAAGCATTTAACGCGGTAAACCCAGCCAATAAGGTTACCACTGCGCTAAGTTCGGAACTGCGGGGTATTTGCCCCTTTTTCCTGGCTTCCTGAAGTTTTCTAGGGGTTGCCTCTTCAGTTTTCTCTTCATCGGCAAAAAACTGAAGATCCCAGTTCCAATCAGATACTATTTTCCTCTTCCTCTCCTTACCCAATCGCTTTAAGAAAGCGTAGTAATTCAGTCCACACACTCCCATTATTCGAATAATTCACTGCTAACCAGCGAACAAGGACAGGCAATGATAAGATTAGAATTGTTATTCCTAAAAAAACCTTAATCGGAAAACCAAGAAAAAAGACATTAATCTGTGGTATTAGTTTCGCCAGCACCCCTAAACCAATATCAGTAAGGAAAAGTACCCCTATGATGGGGATTGCTACTTGGATCGCTAACCAAAACAGGCCGGAAAACGCTTTAATTACTAGCAAAAGTCCCCTGGTTAAAAGTAACGGTTCTCCGATAGGAAGAAGTTTAAAACTTTGCGCTAAAATATTAATCAAAGTATGATCTCCCTTAACCAGTAAAAAGAGCCACACTGCTATTAAAGAATAAAGTTGACCAATAATTGGCATTTGACCACCGGTCTGAGGATCTAAAACATTAACCATCCCAAAACCCATCGGCACATCAATCAGTTGACCCGCTAATTGCAATCCGGCAAAAGTCAAGTATAAAATATAACCCATAATCAGCCCAAGGATCAATTCTTGAATCATTAATAATGCTATCTGCCAAAAGTTTTGGGGCAGGGCGCTAGGCAATTTAAGCACAGGCACAAACACAAAAGATAGAAATAAAGCCAGGCATATACGGAGAACATTTGGAATATTCCGGCTTTGGAAAAAAGGCGCTGCGATCATTAGCCCCGTATTTCGTAAGAAGATCAGTAAAAAAAGGGTGAACTTCATCTCAGTCCAAGCGGAAAGATCCAATTATAACCCTCACCATCTACTAACTTGAATCAGATAAGAGAAGAGTTCAGTGGTAAAATCCACTAATACTCTTAACATCCAGGGGCCGCAGAGAATCAGCGTAAAAAAGATCGCCAAGATTTTAGGAATGAAGGATAATGTCTGCTCTTGAATTTGGGTCGTAGCTTGAAAAACACTAACTAATAAACCAATAATCATTCCTACCCCCAACATCGGGCCGGCTACCTTTAGAACAGTGGTTAATCCCTGTCGTATGATCGAAACCACCATCACATCATTCATTAGTAATCACCACCGTCTTACTTTAAAAGCCGGTTAAAATACTTTTAACCACAAGATTCCAGCCATCAACCAAGACAAAGAGTAAAATTTTAAAAGGCATAGAAATCATCACCGGCGGAAGCATTAACATTCCCATTGACATCAAAGTGCTGGCCACAATCATATCCACAACCAAAAAAGGAATATACAGGATAAAACCCATCATAAAGGCAGTTTTTAATTCGCTGATGATAAAGGCCGGGGTCAGAACGTGAAAAGGTATATCCTTAAAATTACCCGGTCTGGTCGTAATCTCCCCTATTTTCATAAACAATCTTAAATCTTCGTTCCTGGTATGTTTCCCCATAAAATTTTTAACCGGCCCCTCAGTCTCCTCCAAGGCTTGTTCGATCGAGATCGTCCCCTCAAAAAAAGGGGTTAAGGCTTTCTGCTGAACCTCGCTCCAAGTAGGCGCCATTATGTAAAAAGTAAGAAAAAGAGCTAACCCAATTATTACTTGATTTGGTGGCGATTGCTGAAGACCGATCGCGCTCCGCGTAAAAGAGAGAACCACAATTATTCTAGTAAAAGCCGTAGTCATTATTAAGATAGCGGGAGCTAAGGAAAGAATGGTAATTAACGCTAAAATCCGGAGACTGGCAGCAACCTGTTCCGGACTATCCGTATTATTCCAGCCAATCTCAATCCTAGGAAGAACCGGTTGTCCCAGACTGGCTTGACAGCAGAGAAGCGTTAGCAACATTCCTAAGAGCACAGCATAAGTAAGATGCTTTTTATTCATGCCCATTCTGCCCTCGATGGGTTCTAAACTTCATTAGTCTCTCCTCGATTCTATGTGATGAAGAATCAGCCCCTGCTCTATCAATACCAGTTGTGCCGTCGGCTTTTGAGGCGTCCAGTAATTTTTTCATGTAATCAGAGAAACTTTTGGGTGTTTGACCCTTTCCATTACTATCCGCAGAAAGAGTATTTTCTTCCATAATCTTACTTAGCACAGCCGGGTCATTTATTTCCATCACTAGATTTATATTTCGCTCAGCTGTACTTATTAGCAATAAACGGTTACAAACCGTAATTAAATACAAAGATCGATTTGGTCCTAAGTAAAGAGTCTCGATTACTCTCATATAGCGACCACGAACTCCCCCAACCTTACCTCCAAGCCAACGGGTAGCTCTCGAGGCCAAGAAGAGAACCGCAACTAAACAGATAAGATAAAAGATGATCTGTAAAAAGGCGAAAGTATTCCCCGCTGTCGCAATTACTGGATCGGTTTTTTCCACAACACCCGCGTCAGGTAACGCAATTAATAGCCCAGACATGCCTAATAAAAGATAGGTTATCATTGTAATACTTTTCTTACTGCCTCCAAGACTCGATCCGGTTGAAAAGGCTTGACGACAAAATCTTTTGCTCCAGCCTGGATCGCATCAATAACCATCGCCTGTTGCCCCATGGCGCTACACATTATAATTAAGGCGTTGGCATCAATCTTCCTAATCTCCCTAACAGCAGTTATCCCATCCATCTCTGGCATCGTGATATCCATGGTGACTAAATCCGGTTTTAATTCTTTAAATTTTTCAATCGACTTAACTCCATCCTCTGCTTCACCGACAACTTCATAGCCACCCTTTTTTAAGATATCTTTAATCATCATTCTCATAAATGCTGCATCGTCCACTACTAAAACACGGTTTTTCACAAAACTTCCCCCCCCTATTGTAAATTGTTTACTCTTTCAAACGGGCTAACAATATCTGTTATTTTCACCCCAAAGTTTTCGTCAATAACCACCACTTCACCTTTAGCAATTAACTTCCCGTTAACAAGAATATCCACCAATTCCCCAGCAAGCCGATCCAGTTCAATGACAGAGCCAATTCCCAGATCTAAAATCTCTTTAATCCTCATCTTCGTGCTACCCAATTCCACACTGATTTCCAAAGGAACATCCAGTAATAAATTAAGGTTACCAGTGTCTTGATGGGTTGGAGAAGAGTTTAAGACCCCAAACTGAATCGGTCGTACAGTGGTTTTTGAAACTTCCATATTCTCCCCTCCGCTAGATTTTCCACCCACAGCTGGCGGTATTTCCTGAACTACATCATCATTATTTAAGGGCGAATTCTTTCTAATCAAGGTTTTGGCCATTTCCCGCCCAAAATCATAAGGGATGATTAACATCAATTTACTGTCAACCAGGTCCTGGATTACTAAGCGGAAATAAATAACGATCACTAGATTATTCTCTGTAAAATGTTTACTAATCTCTTCCGCATCAGTCATCGCTAAGATACTCGTCCGCGGAGGCGCGATCTCAATCCTAAGGTCAAAAAGGGAAGACATCGAAGTAGAAGCTTTACCAATCATCTGATTCATGGCTTCACCAATCGCGCTGAGCTCCATCTCTTCCAACTCAACTTTGGGATGGATCCCATCGCCGCCTAACATTAGATCGGCAATCACAGCGGCATCGTGCATTTTAATCATTAAGAGATTAGTGCCCTTTAAACCCTTAAGATAATCTACCTCCGCAGCCACACAAGGAGTGGGATGTTCTCGAATTAATTTTTTCATCTCGGAAAGCGCGACGGTGGGAGTATTCAGTTCTACTCTACGGTTTAAAAGAAGGGAGAGAGCAGTTGATCCAGAACCAAAGGCGATATTGCCAATTTCACCCAGCGCGTCTTTTTCCACTGGAGTTAATTCAACAACATCTTCATTTAATAAAGCGTTAATTTCTTCTTGTGACAGCATTTCATTTGACATCTTTCTCACCACCTTTTATCTTGGTCCCATAAAGTTGAATCGCAAGTTTATTATTTGATAATCCCGGAAAACCATAGTATTTTTCCTCTTTCCCAACTTTAACCACTAAAGGATTTTTAACTGATTGTTCCACTTTGATCACATCACCAACCGTTAAATTTAACATATCCCGAACTGAAATAATGGTTTTCCCCAACTCAACATCAATCGGGATTGTTGCCTCTTTTAACCGGGTGGTTAAGGTATTAATATCTTCAGGTGAAAAATTCTTCTTTGAACTAGCGAACCAAAATTGAGAACTCAATCTATTTAATACTGGTTCCAGTAAAATATAAGGGTAACATAAGTTCATCAGACCACTAATCTCCGCCACCTTTAAGTCAAGCGTTACCAGAATTACCATTTCTGTAGGCGGAATTACCTGGGTAAATAAAGGGTTAGTCTCCATCCCCTGATATTCAGGGTCAATACTCATTACATTGTTCCAAGCTTCCTTAACACTATTGGCGATCCTCATCACTACCCGTTTAGTAACCATCTGTTCGATCTCAGTAAGCTCCCGTATTAAACCATCATAAGCTCCTTGACCTCCTAATAGCCGATCAATAAAGGCAAAAGCTAAATTGGGAGCAAACTCTAACACTATACTACCATCCAGTGGCTTTAAACCCATAATATTAATCACTGTCGGATTTTGTAAGGACTTGGTGAACTCTTCATAAGTTAGCTGATCTACGGACGCCACCTCGGACTGGACCATGGTGCGCAAATACGCGGATAGTGATGAAGTTAATAATCGTGAAAAATTTTCATGAATCATCACTAAAGTACGGATCTGTTCTTTGGCAAATTTGCTCGGTCGACGAAAATCGTAAGGGCGAACCCTCCTTGTTTTCTCTTCAGTCTTTACAGATTCGGCATCAATGGCCCCGGTGGAAAGCGCCTGTAAAAGAGAATCAATTTCATTTTGTGTTAAAATTTCGGCCAATCTGCCACCCCCGTTACGTTACAATAAATTCAGTAAAGAAAAGATCTATTACTTTGCCCGTCGGTAATATTTCGTTTATAGCAGTAATTATTTCGTTACGAAGGATATCATTTCCTTCTTTTTCCCTTAATTCTTCCGAAGTTTTAACTCGACAAATGCGGATCACAATATCTCGAACCTGAGCTTTTCTCTTTATTAACTCTGCTTGTGTGGTTTCCGAGTCCAACACTAAAGTAAAATTGAGTTTTAAAAACCTCTGTTTTAAACCAGGATCAGCCAGGTTGAGCAGCACTTCTTCACCGATCGGCATTAAATATTTAACCTCTGTGCCAGCCGTCACTTTTGTATACTGTTCTTTCACCGGCATGATTTTATAGATGAAAAACAAAGTTGCGCCAAAAACTGCAGCAAAAAATATTAAAAGACAAACCGTTACGGTGATAATAATTTGATTAATCTTTCCGGGTTTTTCTGGCATCTCTTATCCCACCTAAAATGTATTGCTGGAGAGCAATAGAATATCAACTCTCCGATTGCGCATTCGGTTTTCTTCCGAAGTATTAGGAGTAATTGGTCGAAATTCCGCATAACCAGTCGCCCCCAACCGCCCAGGAGTCATCCCGACTTCATCAATAAGAAAACGGGTAACATTCGTAGCCCTCGTGGTAGAAAGTTCCCAATTAGTAGGGAAGAAAGTAGTCCGGATTGGCAAATCGCAGGTATGCCCTTCCACCCTAATGTGATGATAATCAGAAGCAAGAATCTTCCCTACTTTTAACAATAAATTACGCGCCTCTGGAAGCAGATCTGCTGAGCCAATATGAAAGAAGATCTTTTCTTTGAAACTAATGATCATTCCTCTTTCTTCAGAGTAAATCTCCACAGAGGTTCCTACTCCCTCTGCTTCTAACATTTCTAAAATTTCTTCATAAACCTCCGCAAACTCCTCCTCAACCTCGAGAGAATACTCAGAAAAATTCGGAATACCCTCCAAGGGTTGTGGTCCCATGTTAAGCACTCCCGCCGATCCGGTAAAAGCAGTCCTTAGAGAATAGACGATCTCCTGATACTTCGTCTCATTAATACTAGAATAGGCGAAAAGCAGGACAAAAAAGGCTAGTAATTGAGTAACAAGATCCGAATAAGTCGTCATCCAAGCAGGCGACCCGGGGGGCTGTTCCTTCTGCTTTTTCCTATACATTAACGCCCACTCCCTCTTCCCTATACCTTTCCCGTTTCACCCCGGCACGTTCAGAAGGAGGAAGGAAAGATTTTAGTTTTTCTTCGACAATCCGCGGGTTCTCCCCGGCTTGAACCGAGAGGATTCCTTCGACCATCACCTGTCGGATCAAAATCTCCTCTTCACTTCTAATCCCTAACTTCGCAGCAATTGGATTAAAGACTAAATAAGCCATGACCGCCCCATATAAGGTAGTTAAGAGAGCAACCGCCATCGCCGGACCAATCGAAGATGGATCATCCAAATTGCGTAACATCTGAATTAAGCCAATAACCGTCCCAATTAATCCAAAAGAGGGAGAAAGCGCTCCCCATGCTTCAAAGAAGGACCGGTTTTCCCGATGCCGGTGTTCCAGAAAGCCAATCTCAATCTCCAAAATGCTTTTAACCAGTTCCGGATCAGTCCCGTCCACCACTAACTGAATCCCCTTTTTTAGAAATTCGTCCGATGAGGAGGCGGCTTCATCTTCCAAGGCCAGCAGACCTTCACGTCGAGCCTTTTCTGCGTAGCCGACCAGCGTATTGATGATCTGCTGCTGGGAATAATCCTTAGTAAAAAACGCCCAATGTATACTTTTTAAAGCTTTGGAAAACTGCGCCAAGGGGAAATTTACCATCATCGCGGCAAACGAACCACCAACAGTAATAAAAATAGAACTGACATTGAAAAAACCTGCTAAATTGGAAAAGTTACCATCAGCGCTCCCAATCAGTAATAATAAACATCCGGCCACCAGACCTATGATTGTTGCTATATCCATCATTGTTCACCTCGGATCCTTATTGGGGCAATTTCAGAACCGCCTTCCCCCAGACTCCGGCGATATTCAATAATCTTTTTTAGAACCTCTTCCGTTTCCTCTCTAACCACAACCTTTTTCCCGCTAATAAGGGAAACTACTGTATCCGGGGTATCCTCCATAAACTCAATCAAATGGGGGTTAAGCCAAAAATCCTCCCCATTTAGCCTGGTAACTTTAATCATTTATCTTCCACCCTTCAACAGGAAGGATCAAGGTGTGAAGAAAGGCTCAACCCTCCTTCACACCTCACCTCTCATTTATCGCTTGAGGTTCACCAACTCTTGCAGCATCTCATCGGAAGTAGTGATAATCCTGGAGTTAGCCTGGAACCCACGTTGGGTAACGATCATATCGGTAAATTCTTGCGAAAGATCAACATTCGACATCTCCAAAGTTCCCGGGGTAATCTTACCGCTACCGCCTACTCCCGAAGGGTTGATCTGGGCTTCTCCAGAGTTGCTTGAGACCTGAAACATGGTCTCACCCATTTTCTCCAGTCCGCCGGGGTTGGCAAAAGTAGCTACCGCTACCTGAGCGATATCTTTTGTTAGCCCATTAGTAAAAACGCCGATAATCTTCCCAGCGCTATCAATTTTAAAGCTATCCAGATATCCCATCTTATATCCATTTTGTGACCAAGCTACCGATGACTCCCCATCATACTGTTTTGACTCCAAAAAATTGGGGGTAATCTGAACTTGTTCGGCGCCAGGGGGAGTAAAAGTAATCGGTCCCCCCGTCGAGCTGGTCAAGTTACCTTGGGTATCAAAGACCAAAGTGCCAGTTCCGACAGGCGACACGCCATCCTCGGTCGTAACCCAGGTCCAAGTCGTATTATCAACCTTAGTAAAGGTAGTTGTTAATTTATGCGAAGTACCCAAAGAATCAAAAACTTCAACATTAGACATAAATGAAGGAGCGTTAAAATCACCAGTGATAGAAACAGTTCCATCCGAAAATGTATTAGGTCCTCCAGATAAAGGAACAGTTATGTTTATATTCGGGCCACCACTTGGTGGTGTTATTTGAAAATTACCCCCGCCCGTAATAGTATTTACTGTTCCGTCAGAGTTCAAAGTAATAGTACCTGTACCATTACCAATAATGGTACCGTCAGTTATGACTTCATAGCCCCACTGATTAGTAACTCCGGTTGGCGTCAGTTTGATGGTCATTTCTGCTGTATTCGGAGCCGTGCCAACAGTCATCGGCGCATAGGACAAAGTCCCATTCAAACTGGCGTCAAAAATGACATTATAGTTAAGTTCAGTGGTCGCTCGCGGCGCGATCGTGCTATTAATCGGGAGAGTGATTCCTTTCAGAGTAGTATCTAAAGAACCGTCACTTCTTACCCCCCAGCCCTGCAACTGCAGACCATTGCTATAGGCTAAGCGCCCGGAGGTATCCATACTAAAGTTTCCGGCCCGGGTGTAATAGTTCTGTGACCCATCGCCGACGATGAAAAATCCATTGCCCTGTAAAGCGAGATCGGTATTAACCCCGGTCGTCTGTAAGTTGCCGGCGGTATGGAGGACGTCAATGCTGGAGAGCATCACACCTAAACCGACCTGTTGGGGGTTAATCCCACCCCGATTGTTTTGCGGGGCAGTCGCCCCTTTCAACGTTTGGGAGAGGGCATCCTGAAAAGTCACTCTACTCGTCTTGTAACCGACCGTATTCACATTGGCAATGTTATTACCGATCACATCCATCCGGATCTGATGGTTGCGGAGTCCGGAGACTCCGGCAAACATGGAACGCATCATTTGTTAACAACCTCCTCTTCTTCCAGTCGGTTTTGTCCGGTCCTCCGCCGTCAATTGGAGGACCATTGGCTTCCTCTAGGAGGTCCGGCCTAAGTGTTCTGGACAAAAACCGCGCTATCAATATTGGTAAAGACATTCTCTTTTAAACTTTGCGCATCCACCGCGGTAATCACCGTCTGGTTTTCGACACTCACCACTAAAGCCACTCGCTCTAAAACCACCAATGAATCCCTGCATCCTTTGGTCTGCGCCTTGGTTACCGCTTCCCGAATTCCATCCAATTCACGGGGAGATAAATTAATACCTCGTTCCGCCATTCTTTTTTGCGCGTGAGCGGAAACTTTTATCTCCGAAGCAATCTTTCCCGCAAGAACCTCTTGGAAATTGGCTTTTGGCTCAATCTTCTGATTCTGTTTTTGAACCGGGGGAGCAACTCGCGGTCTTTGAGTTACCGGTGAAATTGGTGGATAGATCCGATCAGTCATGATGCTTCACCCCCTAAGCAAAACCCCAGATATCAGTAAGGGGTATCTCTTCTTTTTCTGCTCCGTTCATGTATACCACATAAGGTTGACCATCCTTAATCACATAATCAGTGACTAAGATTGCTTTAAAATCCACCACTTCGCCGATTTCGTTGTAGACCCGGACAAAAGCCTTATGACCTACCACTGCCTTTAGATATTGTTCAATACCCTTGTCATCCATTACCGACAACACCTGAGCGGATTGGATCTCTCTTCCGCTATCCAGCAGTAAATAGGTTTGACCTTCAAATGATCTGACACCGGTGACCCGACCATAAATCATTTCCGGGAAACCACCGTCGGTATATTGCTCGGCAATTATCGGTCGGCCAATCATCGAAGTGGCCTGTTGCAGTTCGCCTACTCGATTAAGATTTTGGATCTGTTCCAGAGTGGAGAACTGAGCCATCTGCGCAATAAAATCTCGATCCTTAAGCGGATCAAGGGGATCTTGATACCTCAATTCCGTGACCAAGAGTTGGAGAAAAGCATCCTTTCCCAAAAATTGCGATGAAGTCTTTCCCGGAATTGAAGCGCTTCCCCCACCAACCGCATTAATCATTTTTTCACCTCCTTTAGACCCTCATATTTACCAGCCCATGCCAGGCCTCATCACCCAAGATCTTCTCCTCCATGACCACCATTTCCGCCGGTCTACCGGTAAAGGTAGAACCCCTGTCGGACTGGTAACCCGAAGACGACGACTGGTACTGCATTTGCTGATCCGAATTGGTTTGGACCCCAACTTGAAGCAGATCAACCCTTAGTCCGGCTTCTTGTAGAGAAGAGCGGAGTTGCGGCAAATTTGCTTCAATCAGCGACTGGACTCCTGGCGTTTCTGCCACAAACCTGGCAGCCACCAGATCTCTTTCAATGACGAGCGAAAGTTCTAATTTCCCCAGTTCAGCTGGTTCTAATTGTAGTTGAACCTTAGCCACCCCATTTTTAACCATCATTTTAGCCCCTTGTAAAATCTGGGTAGTTACTTCTTCCGGAGAAACATTTAGGGGAAGAGGGATCTCTGCTTTAGTGCTCAGTCGTTCCACTGATTCGGTTGGCTCTATGTTTGGGGAGACCACCGGGTTAAAGAGGTCGACTTTTTTCTCCTTTACGCTCTTAACTACCGGAGGAAACTCGGCCTCTTTTTCCGAACGAAAATCCAAGGCCTGCATTTTTTCACCACGGACTTGCTCGCCCTCAGAAACTTTAGATTCCGCCTGATACTCAGCTTCTCCGGAAGGCTCTTGCTGAGCGCTGAGCTTAGTTCTGAGCTCCACAGGTTGAGCGGAGTTTTGACTTCCTTCCCCGGTAACCAGCGGTTCAATGACAGGTTTCTCCCCTGGATGTTCGGGCTCAGGAGCGCTAACCTTTTCCGGTTGGTTCTCAATGGAAATTTCCATTGAGA
>DHOO01000007.1:0-23355 GCA_002409975.1 Firmicutes bacterium UBA5388 | reverse complement strand
ACCAGCGGTTCAATGACAGGTTTCTCCCCTGGATGTTCGGGCTCAGGAGCGCTAACCTTTTCCGGTTGGTTCTCAATGCAAATTTCCTTTTTAGGCGCAGAAACCAAGTTACTTAAGGTCGGAGCAGATTCCTGGTTTAAGGCTTGAATGGCGTCTGCCTCCGGCAGACTGACCGTCGGGTTTTCTTCGCTTTCTAGCGGCGCGAGCGGGCTTGTTCCTTCCCTTGCAGATCCTTCTATTGCGATTGCAGGTTCTTCCTTTGAAGGTTCTTGAGGGTTTGTCTTAACAAAATCTGAAGTAACCTCTTCTTCGCCGATCAATGGCAGATCTGCCGCTGTGATTAGTTCTTCCGAAAAAACCTGCTCTGCTGAATCAGTTGCTCCTGAGTGAATACTTATTACTACCTCAGGGGATTCAGAGTTCGGGTTTAGTGCGGAAATTACCTCCGTGGCGCCCTCTTCCTCACTTTCTTGGAGAGCAACTTCTGGTAGTAATTGAGAAAAGATCGTCATTAACCCCGGCATAAGGCTATCGGGGAGATCTGCTGACCGCTTCTCCTTTTGATTCTTCTCCCCTAATAGTTCCTGAATTAACTTGGAAAAACCATCTTCAGAGGGTGTTCCGCGATCGGCAGCTGTTTCTCCCGGTACTGCTACCGGCGATGGGTTCTTGTGAACAGGTTTTCCCTGAAAACCTAAAACAATGTTCTCAACTTGCAAATTTTCACCTCCTTTCATCAGCTCTGATTTTATAAAATTGCCTTAATGGCGCCACTAGCTCTTATCTGGCTGACATCTTCTCCATATAGCGGGAACTCTTCTCCGGAGGAATGCTTTCCAGAATCTTTCCCGCCTTTCTCGGATCCAGCAGTGATAAAACAGAAACTCCCATTTCAAAAGGCATTTTTAATAAATTTTCCCCAGCGACAGTTGGACTCATTGACTCTAAAAGTCGGGCGGCAGTCGCATATTTTTCCCTCTCATTTACAGCCGGCGCTTGATTATTTCCTACTCTGGAAAGCTCATTTAAAGTTTTCCTCCGTTCAATTTCCAGATAATCTTCCTTTTCCTGTAGGGCAAGAGCCAGTTCAGCCAAGGTTTGTTTTTCGGCCTCCATTTCCTTTTCTCTTTCGGCTAACTCCTGTTGGCGTTCTTCAAGAAAATTCTTGTTTTCTAAACCCAGTTTATAAGCGTCCGCCACTTCTTCCCAACCCGGGATCGTTGAGAGCGAAATCAGCACCGAAGGTTTTAAATCAATATAATCATACTGATCAAAGATATATAAAAGGCCGAAAACCGAACCGATAAAAAGGAGGGCTGTTAAAATCCCCGCAATATAACGTAACATCAGCTTCACCTCTGTTCACGGTAGAACAGGTTGTTAGCTACCTCATCAAGCCTTTTCTGCTCTGTAACCATTATTTTTTGCTGTTCCCGAATCATATAATTTTCCTTCAGTTTTTCCATGGTTTTCCTTCCTTTTCTCGCCTCAATCAATACCGTTCTAGCTAGATTAACCTGCTCTTCCTGGATACTTTTCCGCGTATTTGTTTCTATCTGTTTTTGATGGATATACTCTAAAGATTTACTACCGGAGGTCAATAATTCGGGTTTAATCTTTCCTACCAACAAAGTTTCAACCTCTTTTTGCTGATTCTTCTTGGCTTTCGCCAAGGTCGCCAGCTCCTGTTTAATCCTCAATAGTTTAGTCTGTTCCTCGGATAGACGAGTACGACACTTATCTTCATGGTGTTTCTTTAAATTCAGGATCGGTTGGAATTTAAATTGCACCTTTTTATCCCTCCGTCATTAATTTAAGAAGTTCAGCGACCGTCTGCTCCAAAGAAATGCTTTCATGCACATCCTGTCGTAAAAACCTCATAATCAAAGGGTACATTTTAATCGCTAAATCCACCCGCGGATTGCTTCCGGCCACATAAGCCCCGATGTTAATCAAATCCTCATTGGCCTTATAAACGGCCAGTATTTCTCGGAGCGCGGCTGCCGACTCTAGATGTTCAGAAGCAGCTAAATCAATCATCAACCGACTAACACTAGCCAAAACATCAATGGCCGGATAATGATTCTCATGAGCTAAAGCCCGCGAGAGAACTATATGCCCATCTAAAGTGCCTCGGACAGTATCAGCCACCGGTTCGTTCATATCATCCCCTTCGACTAACACTGTGTATAAGGCAGTAATGCTTCCCTTGTTCGCGGTACCGGATCTTTCGAGTAGTTTCGGGATTAGCGCAAAGACTGATGGGGTATATCCTCTAGTCGCTGGCGGTTCTCCTACAGCTAGCCCCACCTCCCGTTGGGCTAAGGCAAACCTGGTAATCGAATCCATCATTAACATCACGTTAGCGCCCGTATCGCGGAAATACTCAGCAATTGCTGTCGCCGTATAGGCTCCTTTGATCCGCACTAAAGCCGGCTGATCGGAAGTAGCTACCACCACCACCGACCGGGATAAACCTTCCGGACCCAGATCCTTCTCCATAAACTCCTTTACTTCCCGACCCCGCTCTCCGATTAGTCCAATTACGTTTACATCCGCTGAAGAGTGACGAGCAATCATCCCTAACAGAGTACTTTTTCCTACCCCACTCCCGGAAAAGATCCCCAGACGCTGACCTTTTCCACAGGTCAGTAAAGCATCAATGGCTTTTACCCCTAAAGCTAAGGGGGTTTTAATTCTTGAACGGGTCAGCGGGTTAGGAGGCGAGGCCAGCAGTGGATAGTATTTTTCTTTTTTTACCGCTCCCTTATGATCAATTGGTCTCCCTAACCCATCAAGAACTCTTCCCAGTAAACCATCCCCGACTGGAACCTCTAATTTTTTTCCGAGGGCAATCACTTCAGAGCTGGGACCAATCCCCTCCATCTCATCTAAAGGAAGTAACAGCACTTTTCCCTCCCGGAAGCCAACTACCTCTCCTAATACCTCCTCACCAGAGAGGGTTCTTAATATACAAGCCTCTCCTAAAAAAGTTGGTGGTCCTACTGCTTCGATGGTCAACCCTACCACCTTATCCACTTGACCTAAACGACGGATCGGGTCCACTCTTTCCAGAATTTTCTGATACCGGTCAGCGTTAAAGGATGGAATCTGTTGTTTTCGTAATTCACCCATCCTTAGCTACCTTCTTCTTTCAAGGTTCGAAACGTCGTCTCAATTTGTTGACGAATCCTGGCGTCAACCTGCCCCAGATTAGTCTGGATCAGCAAATCTCCGGGTTTAAGAGTGGAATCAGATACCAGGTTAATCGTTGGTGACTCCGTAAGCTGACTTCGAATTTCTTTCAGGTGTTGAATCAGAAAAGCTTCATCTTCTTGAGAAACTCGGATGACAAGCTCAGTGGCGCCAGCTACTTTTTTAACGGCCTCCCCGACCATCCCCAGCCAACTTTTGGGAGAATGCTTCAATTCTGTACTAATAATCTTTTCGGCAATATCAAACGCTAACTTAAGTATTTCCTCCTCTGAACTTAAGATTCTCTCCACCCGTTCTTCTTCCGCCCTTTTTAACATTTCCAAACTTTCGTTTTCAGCCTTGGCCAGAGTTGTTTCTGCCGCTGCCAGTTTTTCCTCCCACTCTTCCTTTGCTTCTTTTCTTCCCGTCTCTAAACCTTCTTGGTAACCTGCTTCATATCCTTCGACCTTCATCGCCTGAATCTGTTCTTCGGTTTCTTTTTTTAACCTCTCGATCTCCTGCTCGGTATCTGCAAGAGCAAATTCAGCTTCTTGACGAGCAGCCTTTACAATCTCCATTGCCTCTTCCCGAGCGTTTCGAAGAAGCTTTTCAGCTTCTTCTTTAGAATCAACAGGAGTCTCCTCCTCTCCCTGAGTTAAGTCTTCAGCAACAGGCTCTTGGACTAATTGCCCATCAACAGCTTCATCCTCTTCGCCGGCAGCAACTTGAACACAAGCCAACACAAGTTCAGGGGCATCCAAGAAACAAACCTCGTCCTTGATTAAAGGGGATTTGATAATTTTCGATTTAGACAATTATTTCATCCTCTCCACCACGGGCAATAACAATCTCCCCACTCTCATCCAGCTGTCTGATGAAATTGACAATCTTTTGTTGGGCTTCCTCTACATCGCGGAGACGAACCGGTCCCATCAAACTCATATCTTCTTTGATCATATCGCGGGCACGACTGGAAATATTTTTAAAGATCCGATTGGTAACCTCTTCACTAGCAGTTTTTAGAGCTAAAGCAAGTTCCCGCATATCCACTTCTTTTAATACCCTTTGGATGGCACGGTCATCTAAGGTTACCAGATCTTCAAAGACAAACATCCGTTTTTTAATCTCTTCCGCTAATTCTGGATTATCTTCCTCGAGAGCTTCTATAATTGTTTTTTCAGTACCACGGTCAACACGATTAAGGATGGCGACTGCGGCATCAATTCCTCCGGCCATTGTAAAGTCCTGCATCACAAAAGAGGACAACCTTTTCTCTAAGACATTCTCTACTTCTCTTAAAACTTCCGGCGTGGCCCGATCCATCGTCGCAATTCTTTTCGCTACTTCCACCTGATGTAAAGGGGGAAGCGCCGATAAAATCATTCCCGCCTGTTCCGGATTTAGATAGGATAAAACCAAGGCAATAGTTTGCGGATGTTCATTCTGAATAAAATTAACCAACTGGCTCGGATCGGTTTTGCGCGCAAAATCAAACGGCCTCACCTGTAAGGAGGTGGTAAGCTTATTCAAAATATCCTGAGCTTTTGTTGGTCCTAAAGCTTTTTCCAACATTTCTTTAGCATAATCAATGCCGCCTACGGAGATAAAGTTTTGGGCTAAACAGAGTTCATAAAACTCATCCATTACTTCTTCCTTAATCTCCGGATCAATACGTCGCAAGTTAGCAATCTCTAAAGTTAGATCTTCAATCTCATCTTCCCGAAAATTTTTAAGAATTTTGGAAGATAGCTCGGAGCCAAGAGAAATTAAGATAACGGCAGACTTTTGTCTGCCTGTTAATTCTTTACTTAACAACATCTCCACCCCTAATTCTAATCCTCTGCCATCCAGGTTCTTAATAAAGCAACAACGTTTCCTGGGTTTTCCTTAGCCAGTTGCTCAATAAATTCTTGGCGTTCACGGCGTTTTTGTTCTTCAGGGCTAAGCTCCTCAACAGCCGCTGTTTGCTCCATCGTATCTCCCACCAGCAGATCCACACTGGAAATTCTCTCCTGTTTCCTTCGCCTTGCCAGGTAATAAAGGCCTCCAAATAGAGACAGAGAAATAACTCCCACCAAAAGCGCCCATTTCCAAGGGAAAGAGACTTTCTCCGATGGAATGTCAACCGGTTCTTCGATGAAGAATTCTCGGCTAAGAACAGCGATGCGATCCCCTCTCTCCGGCACCGTCCCTACAGTAGCAGCTACACTATTTTCAATTTGAGCAATTTCAGCAGCAGAAAGTTTTTGCCCAATTACGACACTAACAGAGATCCGGTCAATCGTCGGACCCTGCTTCAAATGATGTTCCTCGATCTTATTAATCTCAGCATTGACGATCCGTTCATTTTTCTCATATGTGCTTTGTTGGTTAGGAGCCGCCATTCGATATTGGGTTATATTAGTATCAGTACCGGGGATGCCATACGGTGGATAAGACCCGACGCCGCTATATGATTCGGTTATCTCTTGCTCGCTACGAGGAACTCCCCGGTCACCATAAGTCTCTTTTCTGATCTCCTGATAATCAAAGTTGAGATTAATATTAACCGTAGCAGCTACCCTTTGAAGACCATAAACTCTACCAAGCATATTTTCAATATTTTTTTTATACTCCCGTTCCAAATCCTTTTTTACCGCCATCTGTTGCTCAAGAAGGGAACCATCCAAAGCCGCGCTTTTTCTCAAAGCAGCTGTCAGATCATTGGCATGATTATCAATGATCGTAACATTTTCAGAGTTCATCCCAATAACACTACCTGCCACGAAATTAACAATCGCCATGACTTGACTTTTTGATAAGCTGTTTGGGCTACGTAAGTTAAGCGTAATTGAAGCGGTAGGACTCTTTTTCTCATCCTCAAAAACTGGTTCCTGGTCTGGCATATTGATAATCACTGAGGCGTCAATAACCCCTTCAATCTGCCGTAGAGTTCGCCGGATCTCATCTTGCAACGCTCTTTGGAAATTTACTGTATTCTGGAAATTAGTTGCGCCCAAGGTACTACGATCAAAAAGTTCCCAGCCGATGATCCCGCCCTTTGGTATTCCCGCTTTCATTAGTTCAGCCCTTACTTCAGATGCATTAGGAACATACAGCGCCGAGTAATCTTTTCTATACGGCACATTCATCTCCCGCAGTCTCCCTATAATCTCATCCTGCTCATTCTGTTGTAGATTTCCGTATAGTAACTCATACTTTGGCTGGCTCACTCTAATAATAACGAAAAAGAAGACTAACAATAAAAGCATTCCGCCTCCAAAAAGCATACGCTTCTTGTTATCCATTCCTTCCCATATATGGCGTATTTGTTGAATAAACTCACCCATTATTTCTCACTATTCTCCTAATAAATAAATTAAATAGGCATCCGCATAATTTCTTGATACGCCTCGACAACCTTATTTCTAATTTGGATCGTAAGTTCAAGAGCAAGAGCGGCCTTTTCCGCCGCAATTGTAGCTTCATGAATGTTTTCTAAAGTACCGGTAGCTAGTTGGCGATCCAGTTGTTCAGTGTTTAATTGCAGTTTATTAACTTCTTCCATGTATCCCTGGAGAACTTGTTCAAACTTGCTGGCACCATTTTTCTTACCCTGTTCAGGTTGGCTTGCTTTCAGTAATAGTGGAACAGTTTGATCGATCCTCAACTCACTCACCCCCTGATCTTCAAACAAGTAAAATACCCACGGCAACAAAGAAACAGGCATGAAAAACACCAATCCTTTGGTATTCGCATGCACCTGGTCGTTCCCTCCGTGGGTCTAAATTATACATATTAATATTTATTAGCTCTAATCAACTTTTACCAATGCTCAAAGCCGCTTTAAACATTTCCTTTGCCGTATTAAAGGCAGTTACATTAGCTTCATAAGCCCGACCGGCTTCCATGAGATTAACCATCTCATTAACCATATTGACATTGGGATAGTATACATATCCTTCTTCATTGGCATCGGGATGCGAGGGGTCGTAAACAAGGCGCAAAGGTGTTTGGTCTTCGACAATAGCTAACACTCTTACCCCATTAAGAGTTGAACCTCCTAAAGTCTGCTTCAGATCTTCAGCAAAAACCGGAACCTTCCGCCGGTAAGGTCCACCTTCAGGAGTCCGAGTGGTAGTGGCATTCGCAATGTTCGAAGAGATGAGATCCAACCGTAACCTCTGCGCTCCTAAAGCAGAACCATTAACATCCATTGCTCGAAAAAACCTCATGCTTAAGACCTCCCTCCGATCGCCATTCTTAGCCGGCGAAATTGATTATTTAATTCTTGGGTTAACCCTTGGAAATATAAGGCATTTTCCGCTGATCTAATCTCTTCCACCTCAAGATCGACATTGTTCTGATCGATTCTAACGGCGCCCCAATCCTCTCGGGACAAACCGTCTTGACTTAACTTTTTTTGCTGATGGCGTGGATGGGTCATGGTCAATTCCAAGCGATCTGTACTTTTCCTTAATTCACCAGAAAAATCTAAATCCCTTCTTTTATAACCTGGTGTATCGGCATTAGCAATATTATGTGTTAAAATTTTATGTCGCTCGGCTGCCCAATCCATAGCCTTAATCATCTTACTAATGGTTTTATTTGTTACCAAGAAAGATCGCCCCTTCTTTCAAAACCTTCTCTTATTGTCTTATCTTAAGCGGTTTGAAGGCTATTTTTTTCTGATAAATAGAAGTGGAATAAATAGCCTTATACAAAAATATCGGTACTTTTTGAATAAAGTTTAGTGTTATTTCTAATTTAGGTGCAATTTCTATCAATTGTCTACCATTTGTAGACTTATCTATTAAGATAAAAAAAACTGTTGAGAAAGTCAACAGTTTATTATTTATATTTTGCAAAAACAATTTATATCTTGCTACGCTTCCCCAATTCCTCAAGAAAATAGGGGTTATTAACCTTCATATAGGTTCCTTTCATCCCCAAAGAACGTGACTCGACAACCCCCGCGCTCTCCAGTTTTCTCATGGCATTAACAATCACCGACCTCGTAATTCCGATTCGATCGGCAACCCTACTAGCAACCAAGAAACCTTCATCTCCGCCCAACTCATGAAAGACATTGGTAATCGCTTCTAACTCAGAGTAAGAGAGTGAATCAAGAGCAACTTTAACATTAGTCTTTAACTGCAAATCAGCATCTTGCTTACCGAAGTTAATACCATTTAATAACACCCCAACCACAATCGCCGCTGTCTCTACTAAGTAGAGTTCATCTTCAGTAAATGACTTTTCTCTCTTGGTCAATAAAAGATTTCCTAACCTTTGACCATTCATCTGTAAGGGATAGATCGTCATCAGTACATTTTTGGTATAACAGTTTCCCTCATTGAACAAACAAGCTTCTAAAGGTAGATCCATAGCCGGTTGAAAGATAAAAGCTAATCTTTGCTGAAATTGAGGGTTTAACTTTAGCGGTTCTTTTTGCTTGGTACAATCTTCCCCTTCCCCACAATAGGAGGCAACTATTTCGCCGTTATTCTCAACAATATAGATATTGCTGCGCAGAATCTCACCTATACTACTAGCTGCTGTCTCTAAATCCTCAGTAGCTCCCTTTTTCTCTACTAGCGCTCTCAGCTGACGAACTTGTTCTAATTTACTCATTTCAAAACTCTCCTTATTTTTCTTTTATAAAATATAGCGACTTAAATCAGTAGTTTTTAAGATTGGCTCCAATCTTTGCTTCACAAAATCTTGGTCAACAATGATCGTTTTCCCTTTATGTTCATTCGCTCGGAAAGATATATCCTCTAATACCTGCTCTAAAATAGTATATAAACGCCGAGCTCCAATATTTTCATGGTCCTTATTTAATTGATAGGCCATTTCGGCCATTGTTCTGATCGCTTCCGAAGTAAAGTTCAGTGATAATCCTTCACTTTCTAATAAGGCTTTTTCCTGCCTGAGAAGAGCACTTTCCGGTTCAACCAGTATTCGCTCAAAATCATCAATCGATAGAGATTGAAGTTCCACCCTAATCGGAAACCGACCTTGAAATTCGGGAATAAGTTCGGATGGTTTACTGACATGAAAAGCCCCTGCCGCAATAAAGAGAATAAAATCAGTCTTAATCGGTCCGTATTTTGTCCAGACGGTCGTTCCTTCAACAATTGGGAGAATATCCCTTTGTACTCCTTCGCGAGAAACATCCAGATTATTCTCTCCTTTTGATCCTACAATCTTATCGATCTCATCAATAAAGACAATCCCTGCTTCTTCCACTTTTAAGACGGCTTCCCTCTGAACTTCTTCCCAATCCAAAAGCCTCTCAATTTCCTGTTGGGTTAGGAGTTCACGAGCTTCACTAACCGCCAGACGACGAAGACTAACCTTTTTAGGCATCATCATACTAAAAAACTCCTGGAGCCCCTGACCCAGCTCATCTAGACCACTTTGTCCTAAAATCCCAGGAACTACAGGCGCTGATTCGGTAACTTCCACCTGAACCATCTCATTTTCTAATTCTCCACGGAGATATCTCTCCTTAATTTCTTCCTTCTTCACCTCCTGATTTTGCTCCTGATCTTGATCCTCATAATTAATATTAGGTTTTTCACCGGTAAAAACTCCAAAAAGTTCAAGCGGTCCTGCTGTTTTTTTTGGTTTTTCCTCTCCAGTAAGGATTCGAACTAATCTTTGTTCAGCTTTTTCCCGCGCTTTTTTCCTAACGATAGCGGTCTTTTCTTCCCTTACCATCCGAACGGCAATTTCCACCAGATCTTTAATAATCGCTTCGACATCGCGTCCGATATACCCAACCTCCGTAAATTTGGTGGCTTCCACTTTGATAAAGGGCGCGTTAACTAAACGAGCAAGTCTCCTAGCAATCTCTGTCTTTCCAACTCCAGTGGGACCAATCATCAGAATGTTTTTGGGTCTAATCTCTTCTCGCAGTTCAGGAGAGAGACTTCTCCGTCTTTGCCGGTTACGAAGGGCTACCGCCACCGCCTTTTTAGCTCTATGCTGACCAATAATGTAGCGGTCCAGCTCCGCAACTATCTGTTGAGGTGTAAGATCAGACATCGGCGCTATCCCTCCAATTCCTCAAGACAAATTTGTTCATTGGTATAAATGCAAATTTGGGCCGCAATTTTCAAGGCTTCCCTAGCTATGTCCCCCACTGATAAAGAAGAATGGGTTTTTAAAGCTCTAGCGGCTGCTAAGGCATACGAACCACCTGAGCCAATGGCCGCAATCCCATCATCAGGTTCAATCACCTCTCCAGAGCCGCTAACCATCAATAAATGATTTTTATCCGCCACCAACAACAAGGCTTCCAGTTGACGGAGACGGCGATCGGTTCTCCATTCTTTCGCAAGTTCCACCGCAGCTCTAACCAATTGACCATCATATTCTTCAAGTTTTGCTTCAAAAAGAGAAAATAAAGTAAAAGCATCTGCTACTGCCCCAGCAAACCCGGCTAGCACCCGATTATTATATAAACGGCGAATTTTTTTCGCCCCATGTTTTACTACAGTCTGTCCGAGAGTAACTTGACCATCACCTGCCATTGCCACTCCATTACCCGAATGAACAGCTAAGACAGTAGTGGCATTAAACATCTTACAACCTCCTTGTTCCATTTTATGCTCAAAACGCAGAATTATTATATAAGAGTCTCCATTCCCTTAATAGTCTGACATTTAAAGTAAAAAAGCATACATAAAAAAAGAAAATTTATTCAAATTAAATTTACCTTTCGCTAAGCTCGAGGATGAGCCTGATCGTAGGTTTTTTTAATTTTTTCGCGATCCAAATGGGTATAAATTTGGGTTGTAGAGATACTAACATGCCCAAGTAGTTCCTGAACCGCTCGAAGATCTGCTCCCCCTTCTAACAGATGAGTAGCAAAAGAATGTCTTAAAGTATGCGGACTAACTTTTTTCTCAAGCGCCGCTTGTTCCACATAAAAATTGAGAATCCGGCGGATACTTCGATCGGAAAGACGAGTGCCATTTTTATTTAGAAAAACCGCTCTGGTAGTAGGCGCTTGAACTGCCTTGGTCTGAGATAAAAATCGGGAACGACCATGCTGAAGATAATTAGCTAAAACCCGGCAGCCTTTTTCCCCTAAAAAGGAAATCCTTTCCTTTGATCCTTTCCCATATACTCTAATATATCCGCGTTCCAGATCCAGATCTTCCAGATTCAACCCCGTGAGTTCACTAACTCGCACCCCCGCCCCGTAAAGAACTTCTAAAATCGCTCGATCCCTTAATCCCCGCGGGGAAGAGTCATTGATATTAAGTAATTTTTCAATCTCCCGGGGATACATAAACTGAGGTAGTTTCTTTGGCCGTTTTGGGGTTCGTAAATTTAGAAAAGGATTAGTTTTTACTACTTCTTGTCTATTTAGATATTTATAAAACGACCTTAAGGAAGCTAGCTTCCGGGCAATAGTCGCTCGTTGTAACCCTTTCTCATTAAGATCAAAAAGATATTCTCGGACCTCTGAGACGCTAATTTCTCCCCATTGGTAGATTTCCTTCTTGTGCATAAATTCGACAAACTGAGCAAGATCAATGGCATAATTCACTATAGTGTGTTCTGAGTAATTCTTTATTTTTATATATGAAAGGTAATTATTCAGATAATTCTCGAGAGACAGAAAATATCGCCTCCCTTATCTTATTAACAATAATAATAACATAATAAACGGTTTTTGACAAACAATAATTTCAGTAATTTTGTAAAAGTTTCTACCCATAATTTAATTAATTTCTTTCATTTGAGAGGAAATCCGCCATAATAGCCAGCGCTCTCGCGGATATTTCCCTATTCCTTTCGAATTTACTTGTATTTCGCCGTTTTAAAGGGGGAAATAAACCAAAATTAATATTCATTGGCTGAAATTGTCGAATTTCTGCGGAAATTATATGGGATAAAAGAGCGCCAATCGCAGTTTCTTCTGGGAAAATCAGAGGTCTTTTCCCTTCCTTCCACCTGACAATATTTTTTCCGGCCACGAGTCCGGCAGCCGCAGATTCCACATAACCTTCAACCCCAATCAATTGTCCGGCAAAAAACAGGTTTTCTGCTCCTTTCCATTGGAGCGAAGGCAAAAGTAATTGCGGAGTATTAATAAAGGTATTTCTATGCATCACACCATATCTGACAAACTCAGCAGCCTCCAGACCAGGGAGCTGCCGAAAAACTCGAGCCTGTTCACCCCAACGCAGATTCGTTTGAAAACCAACCAGATTATAAAGGGTTTTCTCTTTGTTTTCCGCACGTAATTGGATGACAGCATAGGGACGCTTTCCAGTGATGGGATCAAGTAAGCCAACGGGTTTCAATGGTCCATATCTCAAAGTATCTTTACCCCTACGGGCTAAAACCTCAATTGGCATACAACCCTCAAAAAAGTGTTGTTCTACTTCTCCCACATGCGATTGATGAGTCTCTGCAGATACTAGATTCTCCCAAAACTCATGGTATTTCATTTCATTTAATGGACAATTAAGATATTCGGCTTCCCCCTTTCCATAGCGGGAAGCCAAAAACACCTTAGAATAGTCCAAAGATTCGCCGGTGACGATCGGAGCCACTGCATCATAAAAATAAAAATACTCTTCGCCAAAAAGTTGTTTTAGCCACTCGGAAAGGGCCGCAGAAGTAAGAGGACCGCTAGCAATAATCGCCGGTTGTCCCAAAGGAATCGAAGTAACTTCTTCCCGCACTACTTGAATCTGAGAGTGATTATTAATTAGGGCAGTAATCCGCCGAGCAAACTCTCCCCGATCAACAGCAAGGGCCCCTCCTGCCGGGACCCTTGTCTCATCTGCCACCTTAATAATTAAGGAGTCTAATCTCCGCATTTCTTCTTTAAGAAGTCCGGACGCATTCTCCAGATAATTAGCTTTCAAAGAATTACTACAGACTAACTCCGCCAATAAGTCGCTGGTATGGGCAGGGGTATTCCTAACCGGTCTCATTTCATAAAGAACAACCCGGCGCCCGGAATTAGCAATCTGCCATGCTGCTTCCGTCCCAGCCAGCCCGCCGCCGACCACCCAAATTTGTTCCGGCATGATCGCACCTCCTAAAAGCAAACCTTATATATTTATTCCTATACTTCTGTGTGCCCAACGTCCAGGACGGGCGCTGTCTCATACGTCAATACTGGTTAAGTCCTTCACGATGGCCCCCATAATCAGGAAGACACTAGTGCCTGTTAATCTGATTTATCAGTAACTAAGAATTCGCTTCTTCTTTTATTTTTCCTTTGAGTTTTTTAGTAATTTGATATTTCAACAATGCTCAAAGTTTTGCCCTCAAGGCGCCCGATTAAGTTGACAAGTGAAAAAAGTTAGTTTATGATAATAATTAATTAATATGAATTTAAGTAATTGTTATAAAAACCCCTTTTGCTTTTTAAATTTATCAGGAGCAAGCGCTTGTTTGATCAATAAGGTTAGCGCCACAGTATAAAGATGCCAAGAATGAACAAGATCATCCCCGGTAACGCAAATTCCAATAAAAGAATTGGTCGTAAAGCCTTAGGACCAATTCTTTTTCCGGTGCAAATATTTTTTAACAACTTGAATCTCAGGCACAAACTGCTGCTTACCTATTTATCGATGACCATTATTCCGATGATGATCATTGGCATTGTTTCCTATATTAAGTCGACTAATACGATCACCAATCAAGTCCATGATTATGCTTCTCTCCTCGCCGCCCAAATTAATAAAGACATCGACGCTTATATTGACAAATTGGAGAGGCTAACCTATACTACCTTAAACGCTGACTTACTGAAAATTTTAGAATCAAATGCTCGGTTACCCTTCCCCCAACAATTAGATAATCGCGACAAAGTTAATAATTTTTTGCTGGGTATTAATCTTATCGACCCGATGATTGACGGTACCTACCTTTACTCCAGGAACGGCGACTTGTTTTTTGAAAATAGCGCGGGAACTATGGCCAAAAACTATTCTTTTACCGGTGAATCTTGGTACCAAACTATTTTCAGAAAAAAAACCTTGCTGATTCCTCCCCACCTCGAAACAAAATATGAGAACTTACTTGGAAATTGGAATTTCTCTTACGTCCGACCCCTATATAATATCTACAACAGTCAATACCTCGGATTTATCCTGGTTGACGTCAGAAGCGGCGCTCTTGACGAAATTGTCGGGGCCGGGATCTCCCGCGTTAATGGAAGGCTTTTGATTTTAGACAATTGTAATCGGGTAATCTATGATTCGGATGGCATTCTCTCCATGGCGGTTAATGGAGATTTTTTAATTAATAAGCTAAAAACGAAAAACTTAATTATTACCAACCAGTCTGTGCGCACCGGTTGGAAAGTTGTTTTTATTTCTCCCTTTGCCGTGTTGATGGAAAAAGTGTCGCAGGTCAGAAATTTTACTATCTTAATTATGCTCTCCTGCCTTGTGTTAATTACTTTGGCCTCGATTTGGATTTCTTTAAGTATTAGCCAACCTTTACATAAACTCAAGGAAACCATCGGTTACGTTGAAAACGGCGACTTGGATGTGATGGTGGAGATCGAGAATGACTCGGAAATCGGGCAATTGGGACGGAGTTTTAATAAGATGCTCTATAACATCCGGCAACTAATTAATGAAGTGTATGAAGTCAGGCTAAAAAAGAAAGAAGTCGAATTACGAGCTCTTCAAAGCCAGATCAATCCACATTTTATGTATAACACCTTAGAAACCATCAATATGATGGCGGTCCTCAAAGGAAATTTTGAGATTTCCGACGTCTTAAGCGCTTTTGGTGAGATGTTAAGATTTAACATTGATAATCGGGAAAAGGTGGTTTCCATTGCCGAGGAGTTAAGGCATGTCTCCGCTTTTCTTAAGATCCAGCGAATCCGTTATCATGATCGTTTTACAGTTAGTTATGAGCTGGAACCAGACATAGAACAGTATCAAATCATCAAGCTGACTTTACAACCGTTGGTGGAAAATGCAATTGTACACGGGTTTACGGAAAAACAAGGACTTGGAAGCATCACCATCCACATCAGAAAAGAAGGCGAAACTCTGATCATCATAATCGCCGATAACGGTTTGGGGATAACTCCGGAACGATTGGAGGATATCACCAAATCCTTAGCGCAAGAAGAGGCTTCGGCTAAAAACGGTGGCATTGGGCTTTTGAATATTAACGAACGGATTAAATTATATTTCGGCTCCGGCTACGGCTTACAGATTAAAAGCCGTTTCAAGGAAGGAACCGAGGTTATGATGGTTATTCCCGCTATTATTCACGAGCAAAGGAGAGGTAGCGATCTATAAATTAGTAGTGGTTGACGATGAAGAGATGGTCCGGAAGGGTCTAACCCGCTTAGTGGAATTAAGCGGCTCTAGTTTTGTGGTGGCCGGCGAAGCGAGTAATGGAACGGAAGGAATTGAGTTAGCAGAGGCGGTTAACCCGGAGCTAATGATCATTGATGTGAAAATGCCCGGAATGAATGGTTTGGAGATGATTGACCGCATTCAAGCATCACATCCGGGGATTAAATTTATCGTGTTAAGTGGCTATACTGATTTTGAGTATACCAGGCATGCCTTAAAATGTGGGGCGATTGATTATTTTAAAAAACCAATCAACCGGACCGAACTAACGGAGCTGCTGCTGAAGGCCGAATTGGAACTTGACGATGAAAGGGCGGCCCGGCAAGAAAAGGAACGTCTCCGGGAGTTAACTGCCGACTTGAGTGAAATGAAGCAAAATTTATTTAAAGAATTAATAACTGGTTCTCAACTTTCGCCCGAAAAAATCGAGAAAAAATTAGCAGCATTAAAGATTGCGACCGATCTTTCTTCAACCTGCCTCTCTTTTATCATCAGAGTTGAACGGTTGCCTTTTCTAGAGAAGAAGCCTAGAATCCGAACCGTTCCCTTACAAAAGGAATTTAACGATTTATGCACTAGCTTAAGGCTAAACTTTCAAGTAGAATTCTTTTTCGGGTTTGCTCCGTTATTAACAGGGTTTATCTTTTTTAGGCAACCTCCGGAGCCTATAGTAAAAGAACTTGTTTTAACACTAAATGATTTGATCATCACAGGCCGAGAGACGGGTTCCATACTCACAGTTGGACTAGGGAATGTTGCCTCCTCGGTGCTGGCGATCCGCCAATCGTTTATTGAAGCGCGTCAGGCCTTAAAAGTGAGTTTTTATCGTGGTAAAGGGCAAATCTATACTTTCTCCGATACCAAGCAGTATCCCAGAATTGATTATCAATTACTGTTGGAGAATAGAAAGCCGTTACTCGATAAAATCGTGGTGCAACTAATCTCCCGGGACGAGGCTTCAGTATTGGCAGCAGGAGGCGCGCTCTGGGAAGATTTGGAGAATAAAGAGTTCATGCCAGAAGATATTTACAAATTCGCAAAAAGCCTGATTGAATATCTGACTTGGAACCTAAAACGCAACGGTTATCAGATTCGCCTGGATATGGAGATAATGGGCAAGGAACTATCTAGCTCTGATACTTTACATGATTTAAAAGCAATGGTAAAGTTTTATCTCACTCATCTGAGTCGGGAAATAAGTAATCTTCAGACTAACGGGGAGCGGAAAGTGGTGGAGTTGGCCAAAGAATTTATCTTCGCCAACTACGCAGGTGATCTTAGTTTAGAGATCGTAGCTGATCATATTCATATGAATAGCAGTTATTTTAGTGTTTTGTTTAAGAAAGAAACCGGCGAGAATTTTATTGATTTTGTCACTAGGATTAGAATCGAGAAAGCCAAGGAATTGCTTCATGATTACAACTTAAAGATCTATGATCTTTGCCGGAGGGTGGGTTATTACAGTCCCAAACATTTTTCCCGATTGTTCAAAGAATTGGTCGGTTTGACTCCGTTAGAATATCGTAACAAAATCAGATAAAACAAAAAAATAAGACCCAATCTAAAGATCGGGTTATTTTTTTTTTAATGCAATTGAAATATAATGATAATTAAGCTTTAAAATATCTTTTAGAAGGAGGAAATAAGATGAAAAAGGTTTTACTCTTAGTCCTGGTTTTCTCCCTGGGTATTGGTTTATTTAACATCAGTTATGCGTCCGGTCCAGTCAGCATACGAATGTCCAACTGGTTGGAGATGGAAGCGGCCACCCAAAATATCTTCAAACAAATGATCGCCGAATTTGAAAAACAAAACCCTAAAATCAAAGTTGAAACCGTTGGTATCCCCTTTAATCAGTATAAGGACCAAGTACTGATTATGAATAGCTCGGGAGATGCTCCTGATGTTATTATGGGAAACTCCCAGATGATGGTGGCTTTTAACGGCGCCAAAGCTCTGGCCCCTCTTAAAGGCCTGCTTTCCAGTACTACCATTGCCGATATTTTCCCTAACAATCTGCAAGGAACAACCTTTAACGGGGAAGTGAAGGCCATCTCCTGGGCTCCTCACCCCATCGCCTTGTTTTATAATAAAGAACTTTTTAAACAAGCCGGTTTAGATCCGGAAAAACCTCCAGCAACCTGGGAGCAAATGATTGATTATGCTAAAAAAATTGCTGCTTTGGGTAAAGATCGCGGGGGAAACAAGATTTATGGCTTAGCAATTGCTTCCGCCAAAGTCGCCCATGCCGGCACTGTCTTTAATGGGATTATCTACTCCTATGGCGGTTATTTCCTTGATAAAAAAGGAAAAGTAGCTTTGAATAATTCCGGAACTAAAGAAGCTTTTACCTTTATCAAATTAATGATTGATCAAGGTATCGCTCCAGCCGGAATTGAACAAAAGGATGTTCGGGGTCTGTTTGCCGGTGGTCAGGTAGGAATGGTCTTTGATGGTGATATGGGTCGTGGCGCCTTTCGTACAATTAGCGGTAAAGGTACGGACTTTGATCAGATTATGGGAGTAACTATCGTTCCGATCGGTAAAACCGGCGCGAGCGAGACCGTTTTTACCGAGCATGAATTAGCGATTACCCAATCTTCCAAGCATCAAAAGGAAGCAGCCGCGCTTGTTGAATTTTTACTTAGTAAAAAGGCAATGGTGATGTATCATCAAGACCAAGCCGTATTATCAGCCCGGAAGTCAATCGCTGCCTTACCGGAGATGAACGAAGACGATTATATGAAAGTTTTCAACAAGCAATCCGAGACGGCACGCCCACTCCCCGCAACAAATCCAATGTTTGACAATGCCATGTTGGAAATGACCAAAGCCTTGGAAAGAGTTACGGTGGGGAAAGAGGATGTCGGTAAAGTCCTAGCCGAGACTGAGGCAAAAATCAAAGCACTTTATCAGGAATGATCGACTAACTGGTCTATCAAGCTGGTGATAGCATCAATCACCAGCTTGATACTAACAAAACGGTTTAAGAGGGTGTCAACCATGAAGAGCAAACTGGTAATCAAATTTGATCTAAATAGTAATAAATATTTCTTTGGAAAACTCTTCTATGATAAGCTTTTTGCCATCGGTCTAATTTTACCGGCGGCGTTAATGCTGTGCCTGACCATCGTCCTCCCACTGCTGGAAGTAATAAGGATGAGTTTCCATAACTATAGTCTATTAAATATGAACCAAATTAAATGGAACAACTTTGCCAATTACCAATTGTTATTTACCGATCCGGAGTTGTTATTTGCCTTTCTGCGGACCTTCTATTATGTGGTGGTTACCGTATCCCTAAATCTGGTAATTGGTTTTACGATCGCGTTACTGTTAAACCGGGAAATAAAATCCCGGAATTTTCTGCGAGGTCTCTTCTTTCTGCCTTGGACTTTTCCGACATTAGTAGCGGCAGTAGTTTGGCTTTGGATTTATCAGCCTCAATATGGAATTTTTAATTATCTTTTACAGACCTGCGATCTGATCAGCCGTCATGTTAACTGGCTTGGAGAGCTTAATACGGCTATGCCCGCGGTCATAGTAGCCTCCGTTTGGAAACAAACCCCTTTAATGATGGTTATGATTCTGGCGGCTTTACAAACAGTCCCCCGTGATCTCGAAGAAGCGGCAGTAATTGATGGCGCTTCTTCCAGCCAAAGGTTTTTTAACGTAACCATACCGTGTATTATGGGGGTTTTAAAAACGGTGATCTTAAGCTCAATCATCACTAACTTTCAAATGTTCGCCCTGTTTTTCGTGATGACCGGAGGAGGACCGGTACGAGCCACCACCACCTTAGCGATTTACACCTATGAAGCTGCTTTTATGCAATTCAATTTAGGCAAAGGGGCGGCCGTCGGGGTGTTATGGTTGGTATTTTTAGTGGTCTTTACCGTGACCTATAACCGGATCTTAAGCAAAAAAGAAGCTTTCCAGGATTAAAATACGAGGTGAGATTGATGAAAGACCGATCCCATTTGTTACTGAATATTCTCTTGCTTATCCTCCTAGTTCTATTTTTAGCCCCGATCTATTGGATGATTCTAACGGCGCTCAAACCAAACGCTCTCTTGTTGAAAATGCCACCAGAATGGAATCCGTTCAAACTGACCTTGGAGAACTTTACCACTATTCTATCCGATCATAAATTTTTGGTTTTTTATAAAAACACCGGAATTGTAGCCTTTGGGACGACCTTTCTCTCTATGATACTTGCAGCCCTTGCTAGTTATTCCTTTTCCAGATTTAAATTTCGGGGTAGTTCTTTCCTACAACTTGTTTTCCTGTCAACACAGATGTTTCCTGCGGTGGCGTTAATGATTGCCCTCTACGCCCTTTACCATAAACTACATCTGTTAAATACTTATACGGCTTTGATTTTAGCTTGCGCCACTAATGCTTTACCGTTAAGTATATGGGTATTAAAAGGTTTTTTTGACACCATTCCTAGGTCCCTGGAAGAAGCGGCATCTATCGATGGGTGCGGTCGTATTCAAACCTTGTTTCAGATCATTTTGCCATTAGTTAAACCGGGGATCTTAGCCATTAGCATCTATGCCTTTCTAATTTCTTGGGATGACTTCTTATGGGGGCTGACCCTGGTCAGTAAGATGGAACTAAGGACCCTGGCCCCGGGAATTGCCTTGGCGTATTTGGGGGAATACAATTACGACTGGGCGAAAGTGATGGCGGCTTCAGTTGTGGCGTCGCTTCCTATTTTATTGGTATTCATTTTCCTCCAGAAACATATGATCTCCGGGCTGGTGATGGGAGCGGTCAAAGAATAAGTTGTTATATGATTCAGTAGTAGTGAAATTATTACTTTAAATAATAAATAGGGTAATTATATACTAAACCCTAGAGACGTTTCTTATATTACTGCGCATTAAGAAAGGGATAGATAATATGCCGCAAAAACCAAATGTGATATTTTTCTTTTCAGATCAACAAAGATGGGATACTGTAGGCTGTTACGGCCAGAAGCTTAACGTAACTCCTAATCTGGACAGGCTTGCAAAAAATGGTATACGTTTTGAGAACGCTTTCACATGTCAGCCTGTGTGCGGGCCGGCAAGGGCATGTATACAGACAGGAAAGTATGCTACCGAAATAGGATGTTACAGAAATGATATTGCCCTGCCATTAAACGAAAAAACCTTGGCCCATTATTATAAGGAGGCCGGGTATGAAGTTGCCTATATGGGAAAGTGGCATCTTGCATCTACGGGAGAAGAGATGGACTACAAGACAAAACCCATTCCTCCTGAGCGAAGGGGGGGATATGACGGTTACTACAGAACTGCTGATGTTCTGGAATTTACATCTCATGGCTATAATGGATATGTATATGATGAAAATATGAAGAGAGTTGATTTTAAAGGCTACAGGCCGGACTGTATAACCGATTTTGCCGTTGATTTTATAAAAAACCGCAACAATAAAAAACCGTTTTTTATATTCCTATCGCATATAGAGCCCCATCATCAGAACGACAGGAACAGGTATGAGGGGCCGGAGGGCTCAAAGGAAAAGTTTAAGGATTATGAAGAACCTGGAGACCTTAAAGGAACGGCAGGTGATTGGAGAGAGAACTACCCAGATTATTTGGGATGCTGCCACAGCCTCGACTATAATGTAAGGAAGCTAATGAATGCTTTAAAAGACCAGGAAATAGATGATAATACGGTCGTAATATATACAAGCGACCATGGTTCACACTTTAAAACAAGAAACAATGAATACAAGCGTTCATGCCACGACGGATGTATAAGAATCCCTATGATTGCGTGGGGGCCCGGTTTTGAGGGCGGTAGGGTTATTAATGAACTTGTAAGCCTTATTGATATTCCTCCCACACTACTTGCCTGCGCCGGAATAGAAAAACCGGCTCAGATGAAAGGAAGGCCACTTCAGGAACTGCTTAAAAGCGATGTTCAGAATTGGCCTCAGGAGGTCTTTCTGCAGATAAGTGAAAGCCAAGTTGGAAGAGCTGTAAGGACCAAAAAATGGAAGTACTCTGTCAGAGCATTGGATAAGGATGGATGGAATGATTCATGGAGTGACACATATGTTGAAGACTGTCTCTACGATCTGGAAAATGACCCCTTTGAGAAAAATAACCTTGTTACAGATGCAAAATATAAAAATGTCAGAGAAAACTTGAAGCAAATATTAAAGCGGCGCATGAAAGAGGCAGGTGAACCAGTACCGGTTATTTTACCTCAAAATTGAAACCGTTTCAGATCGGAATCAAAACAAACATTCTTTAAAACAGAAGTAATCTCCTGTTTATTTCCTAAAGTAATATTATTATAAATGGTATCAGAAATTAACTGCGGCTTGCGGCGGTGTAGATCAATAATTTATCGTCGCTGCGAAAACGCTCTTGCCAGTTCAAATATTCTATCACCCGCATACTCAAAGAATTCCATGTAAGTCAGGCAATAATGATTCAATAATGGTTTATTTTGCTCAAACGGTTCCCTGTCCCTTCTGCAGCCTCCCCAGCATAGGATAAACCATTTACATTCCTTACATTTAGGGTCTATATACTTTGATCCTTCTATGAATGTCTTGGTTACCTTTGAATTTCTTATCTTTTCAAAGGAAGAACACCTCAAATTACCAAGATACCATTGATCAATAACATAGAAGTCACATGGATAAACTCCCCCATTTGCTTCGACAACAAACTGGCAGGAGCAGACGCCTGACATTCCACATGCTTCGGGCTTAAACCCCATCGCTATTCCGACAAGATTATCGAAATATCTAATGTTTATCAAATTCCCTTTGACTACATCAAAATACCATCGATCAAACAATGTTTTTAGAAAATAAGCATACCTTTCAGGAGTTAACGAGTATTCATATCCTCCCGGTTGTTCACTAAGCGGATCAAGGCATGGTATAAACTGTAAATGCCTGAAATCATGCTTTTTATAAAAGTTGTAGATTCTATTAATATGTCTCGCTACTTGAGCAGTTACTACAGAAAGAATGTTGTATTCAACGTTATATTCATTAAAATAGTTTACTGTTTCCATAATACGCAAAAAGGAACCTTTCCCGTCTGGTCTTACTCTGTAAGAATCATGAATATCCTTCGGTCCATCAAGCGAAAGCCCTACTAAAAATTTATTCTCGGCAAAGAATTTTGCCCATTCATTATCGATAATCATACCATTAGTCTGAATTGCATGGTTTATTTTTACTTTTTTAATATTATATTTCTCTTCAAACGCAATCAGTTTTTGGAAAAAACCGAGACCTATGAGTGTAGGTTCCCCACCCTGAAACACAAAAGTACATGTATAATCGGTATAAGCCAGTGCTTTTCTTACAAGGGCTTCCAATGTTTTAATGTCCATCGTGCCATAAGAATCGATCTGCCTACTCTTAGCTATAGAATGGTAAAAACAGTATTTACACCATAGATTACAATTGCTTGAAGCAGGTTTAATCAGCAAACTGATTGGAGGCATTTGAATAACTCCACCTTTACATAGGTTTTGCTGAACGACAGCCCAAGTGAATTATAATATTTAAATTGCATCTCCATCTGCCTAAATATACGTTTTGAAAAAATAGATAAAAAGAAGCCGGAGCCTCTTTTCGAGATTCATCACCATCAATTACATGGTGATGACTGTGTTTTTGGTTTTTCATAAATTCCAATATGAGGAGTATGCAGTAAGAAAATCCCTCCAGGGCTTGTCGACTCACCTGGCTTATATTTTCATCATTCATGTGTGCGGGCGGTAGCCAGCGTGAGCGACTACTTAGAAAATGCTCTCGATACTCGTCGCTGGTC
>DHOO01000053.1 GCA_002409975.1 Firmicutes bacterium UBA5388 | reverse complement strand
AGCCATGAATCAAGACGGATACCTATGTTGGCTGCAAAAATAATCGAATATGCCGAGCCGGATCAAAGCGGGCCGCCTATTAGAGGCAGCCCGCTCGCTTGTTGCTTGTTATTGCGATGCGCCTGTGGTGCGCTATGCATAATTTTTCTGGTGGCGTGTCCGGCGTGGCCGGTGTGGCTAGTTGTGGCCAACGTCACCAGCGTGGCCTCCTGACTTGTCCGCCTAAAGCGAAAAACGGGATGATGAATCCCAGAAAACATTGATAAATGAGCATTTCTAATTAAGTTGGCGCTTGTCCTCTACGATGTGACTACGCTGTATTTTGAAGCAGCCCAGCCCAGCACCTCGCGGATGCTATCCTCTCAGTTTGCAGGGTTACCCTTCTGGTAAGCCAACTCCGGTTCGCTTGGTGACAGGGTTTCTTAAAAGCCGGCATAGGTGTTCATCCTTATTCATTACAGCTCCGTCTCTCAGAAACGGAATGACACTTAGAATGCGAAACTCGAAACGGACAGTCTCCAAAAATCCACAATTATTACCTTTCAATAGCATTATATTACCTTTATTACCTTACACAACCACAACCCCTTGATGCGCATCCTAAAATACGGGTTTAGCTGGGGCTAGAGCAGCCTGCCTATTGCAATGAATATTGCCATAGCAAACCAACCAAAGTAAAGGTTGATATCTAAAGGTAATAGAGGTATAATATATTTACAGAATGCTAGAAATAGGTAACATTGGTATCTATTTCGAACAACTTTTTTGCACTACAACTTACTTCCAGTCATTGGTTTGATGTTTATGTTTTATTTTAAAGGGGGCGCTTGTAGTGAATATGCCACGCCTAGACGAAAAAAACAAAATGTTACACTCTCAAGTTGCGAAGCGGATTAGAGAACAGTTGGAAAGTGGCGCGATCGGAGCTGGGGAAAAATTAGAAACCGAAAATGGGTTAGCCCGCAAGTTTGGAGTTAGTCGACCGACTATACGACAAGCCCTAAGCGAATTGCAGCAGGAGGGCTATATCGACCGTATTCATGGCAAAGGAACATTTGTCTCCGGAAAGATAAATAGTGGAGAGTTAAATCACAGGCAAGAGAAGAACATTTACATGATTGTCCCTCATTTTTCCGGTAATTTTATTGGCAGGATTGCCGCCGGTGTTCAAGAGGTTATTTTAGAAAGAGGATATCATCTCACTCTTTATGCAACTAACGATCAAATAGAAAAAGAGCAAGCTTTTATTAAGGAGTTAATAGCGAGACGGGCAGATGGTTTAATTATTCATCATACTAAAGCTCACTATTATAACCCGGCCATTTTTGAGTTGTATCAAAAAAATATTCCTATTGTAATGACTGGCCGGTATTATCGATATCTGGATACTAGTTTTGTAGTGGCGGATAATTATCGTGGTACTTATGAGGCTATTTCCTATTTGATCGGTTTAGGTCACCGCCATATCGGTTTAGTTTGCAAGAAGCCTACTATTGAGACCTCTCAAGAAGATAGAATTAGGGGATTCTTGGACGCTCTTTCCGATCATAATATAGTGATTCAGCGGAATTTATTATTTACTGATTTGAACGATGAACGTAGTGTTTACTTCGTTGAACAGGATGAAAATTTAGAGAAAAGGGTTCAAGAACAATTAAAAAAGTTTATAGAGAGTTCCCCGGAAATGACAGCAGTTTTTGCCTCAAATGGTTTAATCGCCGCCAGTATCATTAAAACTGCTAAGCAGTGCGGTAGGAGCGTCGGAAGTGACTTATCCGTGCTTGGCTTTGACAATGACAGTTTCTTTGCTAGTCTAGATCCTGCTTTAACGACAATTGATTGGCCAACTTTTGAAATCGGTCGGAGGGCAGCACAGATTATGATTGAGCAAATAGAAAATCCCGGTATAGGGACTCGGAAGGAATATCTGCCGACCAAATTGATTATCAGGGAATCCTGCGCAAATGTGAACGGCTGACAAATTCAAGGAAAAGGAGTGGTCTGCTCAAGAGTCATGGAGGGAAATTAGCTAAAGAAGGAGAGATAATGTTGAATGTTGGGAAAGCAAAAAGAAAGAATATTTTTTGCAGTTATAGCAGTCATCGCTTTGCTTTTTATGATTATATCCATTAGTTATGAAATCGGCACGATTAGTTCTCCGCAAGGAGGCTTTTTTCCACTCGTTGCTAGCACAGTTATCTTCATACTTAGTTTATACTTGTTCATTTCTACAAGGCCGACAACAGAGCAAACTTCCCAAACCGGGGGTATGACAGGTTTAAGGCGAATCTTTCTATTTATAATTGTAACCCTGATCTATGCTGTGTTTTTGGAGCGACTGGGTTTTTTAGTAAGCACCTTTATCTATATGATATTTTTATTAAAGGTGATGGGACAACCTGGTTGGCGTTTTGCAGTATTGTTTTCCCTAATATCAGTGATATTTTGCTGGATCTGTTTCCAAAAATGGTTGGGTGTTCCCTTACCGACAGGAATAGTTTCTTTCTGACCAATTTAGGGGGGGATGTTAATGTTTGAGGGGTTATTTGAGGGCTTTCAAAATGTTTTGACACTTAATAATCTCTTTGCATGCTTTATTGGCTGCTTTGTCGGAACATTAGTTGGAGTTCTTCCGGGACTTGGACCAGTTCCAACAATGGGCTTGCTCCTACCGTTTACTTTTATGTTGGATCCTACCGGAGCCATTATTATGCTGGCTGGTATTTTTTACGGCGCCATGTACGGAGGATCTACAACATCGATTTTGTTGAATCTTCCAGGCGAGGCTGCAAGTGTAGTTACGTGCTTGGACGGACACGAAATGGCTAAAAAAGGGAGAGCAGGCGCGGCATTAGCCGCTTCCGCCATCGGATCTTGGATCGCAGGTACTTTAGGTCTGGTTGGGCTGATGTTTTTTGCAGTAGCTCTATCCAAGGTTGCATTATTATTTGGCCCAATTGAATGTTTTGCAATTACTGTTTTAGGCATCTTCCTTTTGGGCAATTTGAGCGGTAATAAACCGAGTCGTTCCTTTTTAATGGTTTTCATTGGCATCCTATTTGGCTGTATCGGTACGGATAAAACAACCGGAATGTCTCGCTTTACTTTTGGAAGTGCGGATTTAATTGGCGGAATCGATTTAGTTCCAATGATTATGGGATTGTTTGGGATCGCGGATGTCTTGATGTTCTTGGAGAATCGCAAAGAAAATCCTTCGCTGGCTTCAGTTAAGTTTAGAGATCTTTATCCAAAGAAAGAGGAGTTAAAGCGAATCATCAAACCTTCATTAAGAGGGACCGTAGTAGGCTTTCTAATTGGTTTACTTCCCGGACCGGCTGCGGTGATTTCTTCTTTCGCTTCTTATAAACTAGAGAAAAAAGTGTCATCGAATCCGGATGCCTTTGGAACAGGGGTCATCGAAGGAGTGGCTGGTCCGGAATCAGCTAATAATGGGGCGGCAGTAGGGAGCATGGTACCATTACTCGGGTTGGGAATTCCTTTTGCTCCTGCAACTGCCGTTTTATTATCGGGTTTTATGATTCACGGAATTACACCGGGGCCTTTATTCATTCGAGATAATTCGCTTATGTTTTGGACCATAATAGCTAGCATGTACATCGGGAATGTGATTCTTGTGCTGTTAAATCTTCCGTTAGTAGGCTTGTTTGCGAGCGTTTTAAAGATTAAAACGCGAATTCTGATGCCAATAATCGTTTTAGTGTGTTTGATTGGCGCATATGGAGTAAACAATAGTGTTTTCGGTATCTTTGTGATGGTTTTCTTCGGGTTGGTTGGCTACTTATTTAAAAAAGTAAATCTAGATCCCTCCCCATTGATTGTCGGTTTTATTTTAGGACCAATGATTGAAATATACACAAGGCAGTCGCTGGTTTTAACAAATGGAAGCTTCTTGCCTTTTATAACGAAGCCCATTAGCGGCAGCCTTTTTCTCATTGCCCTTTTGCTATCAGTACTTACTATAATGAGAAATATCGCGAAAAAGAGAAACACGCCATGCGATAAGAAATATTGATTAGGTAATTGTGGTGAAATAAATATTTCCGCTAATTAGAAACAAGGAGGTGTAAAAGAGTCGGTTCTAGCTTTAATCATGATATATTTTTGGGAGGGTTTTATGATGAAAATGAGAAAAATAGGACTTCTATTAATGATTGGGATGTTATGCCTGCAATTGTTCACATTTAATATTGAAGTTGCGGCAAAAAATTATCCAACAAAACCAATTCAATTGATCTGTCCTTGGGCGGCTGGAGGAAGCACCGACTTATTATGCCGGACCTTGGCGAAGGTTGCTCCTAAATATTTTCCAGAGCCAATCGTTGTAATCAACCGTACCGGTGGAGCTGCGGCTGTTGGTTTGGGAGATGCTAAAAGGGCTAAAGCCGATGGTTATACTATTGTAATCGCAAGCAATCCTCCCTTCGTTTCCCAACCGTATTTAAAAAAGAACCTTCCGTACAGTTTGAATGATTTTACTTCGATCATTGGTTTAAGCAAAGAAATATGTACCATGGCTGTGAATACCGAATCTCCTTGGGAAAATATCGACCAACTCATTGAAGATGCTAAGAAAAACAATAAAACAATTACCTTTGGACATTCCGGGGTCGGTTTATTCCCTCATTTAGCGGCGGAATCGTTTTTTAAAGCTACTGGGGTTCAGGCAAGAGGAGTCGTTTTTGATGGGGACGGACCAGCTATTACAGCAGCTATCGGCGGTCATATTGATGTAGTTATCGCCACCGCTAATGGCCTTGTTCAACAGGTAAAAGCCGGTAACTTAAAAGCGTTGGTAACCTTAGCCCAAAAAAGATCCATGTCATTTCCGGATATTCCGTGTATGAAAGATATGGGATACGATGATATCGATTTCAATATTTGGAAATACTTATTAGTTCCCAAGGGAACATCAGATGAAATAGTTAAATATCTGCATGACAACTTTAAAAAGGTTATTGAAGATCCGGAATTTATCGCTGGTATGAACAAAATGGAAATGGAAATTGGCTATCTAACTGGGAAAGAAATCGACAATAAACTGAATAAAGAGTATAAACTTGTAGGCAATATGTTAAAAGAGTTGGGCTTCATCAAATAACAACGACTTTACGACGTTTTACAAGGTGGATAAACTACGGTTTATTCACCTTGTAACTTAAAATCTGCGCCAAATGTCATCAGATTATTATGGGTAAGCAAATTGTCGTCCAAATTTATTGGAGGTTAACATAAATGGCAAAGGTATTAATTACTGCCCGATTGTTTGGAACGGTATCCGATCAAGGGAAACAATTACTTTTATCAGCCGGGCATCAAATACTTCCAAATCCCTATCTAGGTCGTTTACTCAATGAAAATGAAGTGACTGAGCTCATTAAAGATGCGGATGGAATTATTGCCGGACAGGATGCGTTGACCGGTAAAGCGATTGCGGCAGGTAAAAATTTGAAAATTATCACCCGCTATGGTGTGGGAGTGGATAAAGTCGATATAGCCAGCGCCACTAAGCAAAAGGTGATTGTCACTAACACTCCGGGGGCTAATTCGGGTTCGGTTGCCGAGTATGCCATGGCCTTAATGCTGGCGGTAGCTCGTAAACTAGTAATTGGACGTAATTCAGTTATTCAAGGGAAATGGGATTTTATGACTAGTACGGGATTGAATAACAAAGTACTGGGGATTATCGGACTTGGCAAAATTGGCCAGGGATTAGCGATTCGAGCGAAAGGTTTCGGGATGAAGAGCATTGCTTACGATCCTTATCCGAACGACCAGTTTGCTGCGGAGAACGATATTGAATTTGTTGACCTTCAGCAATTACTCAGAGATAGTGATTTTATATCGCTTCATGCCCCAGGCACTAAGGAAAATATTCATTTAATTGGAAAACAGCAACTTGATCTAATGAAATCAACCGCATTTTTAATTAATACTGCCCGAGGTACATTAATTGATGAACAAGCTTTGTTTGAAGCCTTGTCAGAAAAACGTATTGCTGGAGCGGCATTGGATGTGCTTTATAACGAACCGCCCGGGAATAATCCGTTATTTACTTTGGAAAATGTCGTAATTACTCCACATTTGGCGGCTAATACTACTGAAGCAATTGAGAAAATGGATCTGATGTCGGTTCAGGCTATGATAGCTTATTTTAAGGGTGAACGACCGCCATATGTAGTTAATCCCGAAGTGTATTGATGAAAGTTAAACTGCACTTAACATAAAGGAGAAGATTCAAATGAGACCCAATAACGTAAAGAAAAGCTTAGCGCAGGGAAATGCAGTTTTCGGAGCTTTTGTAGTATCGGGCGCACCTTCGATTGTTGAAGTTTTAGGTATTGCCGGGTTTGATTTTCTAATTTTCGATTGTGAGCATAGCCCGAATGATTTCCTAACTGTCGAACACATGCTCAGAGCTTCTGAAACTGTAGGTACAACAACGATGATTAGAATTCCCGAAATTAACCGTACTAACATATTAAAGGCACTGGATATCGGCATTCAAGGAATCTTGGTTCCGATGGTCAATACTGCCGAACAAGCCCGGGAAGCAGTGGCT
>DHOO01000033.1:15264-50214 GCA_002409975.1 Firmicutes bacterium UBA5388 | reverse complement strand
TTTGGGATCTACAGTCGCAAAGGCTATCATTCATGCGAGCGACGAGTGACGAGTTACGAGCTGCGAGATGTATTTTCTAAGTAGAAGGTTACCCATACTATTCCGGCAAGGAACAAATATGGAAATTTTATCCATGAGACTTTGTTTTAAAGCGTCTGAAATTTTATGAATAAGTGAGTATTTGGAGGAGGATATCAGATGAAAAAAATAATACTTTTTACTTTCTGTCTTTTAGTATTAGTTAGTATGATAAGTGTTGTTTTCGCATCTAAGCCTGGAAAATTACTTATTTGGTCAGATAGCAAGAGGATAGAAGTACTTGATAAAATAGTGGATAGATTTGAGAAAGAATATGGTGTTCCAATTGTGTTGCAAGAGAAGGCTTATGATAATTTAAATAAAGACTTTACTGTTCAAGCGCCAAGCGGAGAAGGACCAGATATTATAATTATCTCTCATGATCCTTTAGGTGAGTTGATCAGCAATGGATTATTGGAAGCAATTGATCTAGGAGATAAAACAAACGACTTTTATAAAGTAGCAATTGACGCATTTAAATGGGGAGATAAGTTGTATGGTTTACCTTATGCAATTGAATCAATCGGTTTAATTTATAATAAAGATATAATACCGGAGCCCCCAAAAAATTGGGCTGCTTTTGAAGAGATAATACGCAAAACAACGAATAAGAAAGAAGGCAGGTATGCATTTGCTATGCCTCAGCCCGATCCTTATCATACCTTTCCTTTTATGAGCGCTTGTGGGGGGTATGTATTTGGGGAGAAAAACGGAGTTCTTGACCCCACAGATGTAGGATTAAACAATTCGGGCGCAGTATACGGCTTAACCAAATTGAAAAATTTATATCAAGAAGGTTTAATTCCTTATGTGGATTATAATGATATGGAATCTCTATTTGTCCAGGGAAAAGTGGGCATGATGATAACAGGTCCGTGGGCTTTTGGCAAGCTTGAAGAGACAGGTATAAATTTCGGGTTTGCCCAGATTCCTACCATTGAAGGGAATGAACCTAAACCATTTGTTGGAGTTCAGGGTTTTATGATTAGCTCTTTTAGTGAAAACAAAATGCTTGCTAAAGCATTCTTAACTGAGTTTATTGCCCAAAAAGATATCTTACTAGAATTTTATAAAAGTGATAAAAGACCGCTTGCTTATATACCTGCTGCTGAAGAAATAAAAGTAGATCCAATTGTTGCGGGGTTATTGAAGAGCGCATCTGCTGGAATACCTATGCCCAAAATTCCTGAAATGACTGCGGTCTGGTCAGCCTGGACCGATGCACTCGAATTAATATTAACCCAGAAACAGGAGACCAAACCTGCTCTTGATGATGCAGTAAATCGTATTTCTAAAAAAATAACAGAAAACAAATGATAAAAACTTGATATTGCCGGTATCTTTTTAAGGATACCGGCAATATCGATATTTAAAATATACGAGGATTAAAAGAAAACGGCTAATATCACCTTATGGGTAGGCTGAACGAAAGATTACAAACTACAAGCTAGTAAAAAACAGGAGGGTACGCCCCCGGTTGCTGTGGGGAACTTTTTAAAGATGAGATTCTAAGAATAAGTAAGTAGTCGCTCACGCTGGCTACCGCCCGCACACGTGAAGTGATGAAAATGGGGCAGGTGAGTCGACAAGCCTCGGAGGCATTTTCTGGGTAGTATATAGAGGGGAGGGGGGATATCGATTGTTAAGTAGCTGGCAAGGACGATCTAAACATCCATGGACAATTTTATTTTTATGTCTATTTGATGCTTTAACCCTTTGGGGTGCAATTTTATTGCTTAATGATCGTAATTATCTATATCTTTTTTTCCTGCTTATTACTGCTATTAGTATCAATTATATTTATTTATCGGAGAAATGTTATCCATTAAGATATATTTTACCGGGTACTTTTTTTATGTTTCTTTTAGTGGTCTATCCTATTTTTTATAATATCTATATATCTTTTACTAATTATGGCACTGGTCATATTTTAAGTAAGGAACAGGTTATTCAAAAACTAGAAGAAAGATATTATATTCCATCAAAACCCGAAGAGTATTATTTTACTGTTTTTAAGAGTCCAGATGGGAGTAAATTCATATTGGCTCTAGAGGATGATAAAGGCCAGCTTTACCTTGGGGAAAATGGGGAAATTATTCTCAGATCCAATAGTCCAGAGTATTTTATTAAACGTAACCATGAAGGAACTATTAATAGTATCAATGGATATGAGAAGCTAACAAAGAAAGAGCTATTTAAATACTTAAGTATCCTGCAAGGGATTGAATTTATCAAAAATCAGGATTCTGTAATCAGGATGAAAGATACTTCTACATATGTTTTATGCAGGAAGCAATATCAATACCTGCCTCAGAATGATAAGATCATAGATAACAAGAATAACAAAGAATATAGACCTGTTGATGGTTTCTTTACATCATCAGAGGGTGAGAAATTATTACCAGGTTATAAGACATATATTGGCTGGCAAAATTATTTTAAACTAATAACTGATAGAAGTATTGCCACTCCATTTTTGCAGGTTTTTACATGGACCTTTCAATTTGCCTTTCTAAGTGTCCTTGGTACTTTTTTAATAGGAGTATTGTTGGCAATTTTATTGAATGACAATAAATTACTTTTTAAGCGATTATACCGGACTTTATTAATTTTACCCTATGCTATTCCTGGCTTTATCTCAATTCTAATTTGGAGGGGCCTTTTTAATGAAGAGTTTGGGGTTATAAATAATATATTAAAAGCATTATCTATATCTCCTTTTTCTTGGCTTACAGATGCTACTTGTACTAAACTAGCTTTGGTATTAGTTAACCTCTGGCTGGGGTATCCTTATATGATGTTAATTATTTTAGGGTCATTACAAAGTATAAATAAGACCTTATATGAAGCTGCAGCAATTGACGGTGCTTCAGGTTGGCAAAAATTTTCTCATATTACATTACCATTATTATTAGTAAGTGTTGGTCCACTTTTAATATCTTCTTTTGCTTATAATTTCAATAATTATTCGGTAATCTATTTATTTAATAAAGGAAGGCCTCCTATGATAGGGGCTGATACTCCTGCAGGCAAAACAGATATTTTAATAACATATACTTATCGGCTTGCTTTTGAAACAGGACAGGGGGCTGATTTTGGTCTGGCAAGTACTGTGACAATATTAATATTTATAATTACTGCTATTATTACCCAAGTCAATTTTGGATTTACAGGCGCTTTAGAGGATGTGAAAGGAAATGATTAATTACAGATTAAAGCGAGGCTTAAAGCATATTGTTATTTGGGTATTTATTATGTTTGCTATATTCCCAATTATTTGGGCACTGTCAGCTGCATTGAATCCTAGCAATACTTTGATGGGGCAAAGGCTAATACCGGAAAATGCTTCTTTAAAGAATTTCGTTGCTTTATTTAATAACAAACAGCATCCTTTTCCTATTTGGATTTGGAATAGCGTCAAAATATCTTTGATTGTTTCACTTATAACAGTTATTTTAACATCCTTGGCTGCTTATCCTTTTTCTCGTTTTAGATTTAAAGGGAGAAGGCAAGGGTTATTTATTATACTTTTAGTCCAGATATTCCCCCAGATGCTGGCCATGGTCGCTATATATTTACTTTTCTTAAATATTCAAAATTACATTCCTATACTAAGTATAAATACCCATATGGCAGTTATAGTTATTTATCTAGGTGGCGCTGTCGGAATTAATACCTGGCTATTAAAAGGTTATTTTGATACTATCTCCCGTTCTTTAGAAGAAGCTGCTCAGATTGATGGCGCAACTAGGTTTCAGGCCTATTATAAAATAATTTTACCACTAGCCAAACCTATATTAGCGGCATTATTTGTCATCCAATTTATTAATACTTATAATGAATATGTCCTAGCAAGCATCATGCTTAATTCAAGCGATAAATTTACGCTAGCTGTCGGATTACAGATGTTTATCTCAGAAAATTACGGTCAACGCTGGGGAGTTTTTTCTGCAGCTGCCTTATTAGGCGCAATTCCAATTACCGTTCTTTTTCTAGTGGTCCAAGATTACCTAGTTACCGGTCTCACTGGCGGAGCAGTGAAGGAGTGAATGGGTAGTAGAAGGAATGATTAGAGTATTTTCTAATGGAAACGTGAGCTAAAGTGATGATAAAAGGGAGTATTAACAAATAAACGTGCATGTCAAGCGGTTTCAGATAGTTTTAATTGACATTTTGTTAATTTTAAGATATTATTATTTTAACAAAACTGGTATACACCACTACACATATAATGCAGTTAACAGGAGTGTGCGGATTGATTAAGAAGATATTTCCTGAGAGTACTTTAGTGGAAGGGCCCATCCCTTTATATTATCAGTTACAGGAGAAGATTAAAGATCTGATTGATACCGGTACTTTGCAGGAAGGAGACCGATTGCCTTCTGAGAGAGAGATGGCTCATTACTTCCAGATTAACCGAAGGACCGTTAGTAATGCTATCGATAATTTAGTGGCAGATGGTCTACTGCTCAAAAAGCGAGGAACGGGAATTTTCGTGGCTCCGAAAAAAATAATTAGTAAGGTTAATTGGTTGCGTAGTTTTCATGATGAAGCAAATATGGGTGGGAAAAAGGCACAATTTAGGCTTATAAAAATAGAAATTATTACTCCGCCCGCTTCGGTGTGCCAGTATTTAAACATACAGGGGACGGAGAAAAAAGTGTATAATCTCCAACGTTTGGGCTACTTAAATCAAGAACCGGTCTTAATTCAAAAGTCTTTTATTCCCGAATGGTTAGTTCCGGGTTTAGAGAAGAAGCTTACTGATAATGTCTCTTTATTTCATCTGTTTGAAGAGGATTACGGTTTAAAACTAACCTCAGGAAAGGAAAGCCTGGAGGCGACAACCCTGCGTCAATACGAGGCGGACCTACTCGAAGTCCCACAGGGGAAAGCCGGTTTTGTTTTGCGACGAATTACCTTTAGCCACACAACACCTGTTGAATATGTGAAGTCTGTTTTGAGGGGGGACAAATATATTTTTAAAACCGATTCACAAAGGAGGTAATAAGGTGGAGGAGTTACAAAAGGTTAAAAAGGAGTTTTGGACGGTAAAACGCATTGCTAGGTTGGCAATTTTAATTGCCTTAAGTGGGGTTGGCGCTTTGGTGAAGATCCCCAGTCCTACAGGAACGGTTGCTCTCGATTCGGCGCCTGGTTTCTTTACTGCTGTAGCTTTCGGACCGATAGAGGGAATGATTGTCGCTGGAATCGGACATTTATTTACGGCCTTAACCGCCGGTTTTCCGATGGGTATCCCGATGCATTTATATATTGGAGTACAGATGGCGGCCTGGGCTTATCTTTTCTGGTTAAGCAGTAAAAAAATCAATCTGATCGTCGGTATAATTGTCGCTACTATAGCAAATGGTGTGCTTTCTGCCGCTTTAACCATACCGTTTGGTGGCGTAGGCTTGTTTGTTGGACTGCTGGCGCCACTGCTCGTAGGCTCGCTGGTAAATATTCTTATCGCTGCCGCTGCTTATAAGGTTGTTAGTAAAAGCAACCTGATTGAAGAGGAGAACATAAAAGCTTAAGCAAGAAGGCAGTTTTTCAAGTCAAGTAATTTTGTCCTCCCTTTTTTCCTAAAAATTATTGAAAGGAGAAAAAGATGAATTTTTTGCGGGATTTTTATGACGGACTACTTACCTTTGAAGAAGTAGTCGAGAAAAAACGCGATCTTACTCTTTTCAAACTCAGTTCTGATTTTTCCTTGATGATTGCCTGTGATTCAGACGGTGGAATTGGTAATAAAGAACATGATCTTGTGAAAGTAGAAAATTGGTTGACAGGTTATTTTGGGGCGCGGGTGGCCTTAATGGAAGTACTGGCGGCTAGGGGTAAACCGTGGTTATTGATTGATACGCTAGCGGTGGAGATGGACCCTGCGGGTAGGGAGATTATTGCCGGTATCAAAAAAGCCTGTACGGAAGCGGGGTTATCAGGTTTACCGCTTACCGGCAGTACGGAGGATAATATCCCCACCGTGCAAACAGGGATCGGCGTTACCGTTCTGGCAATCGTCAAGAACAACCAATTACCGGTTGGTAGTTCACAGAAGGGAGATTTGGTAGCAGTAGCCGGTATCCCTAAAAGTGGTCCGCGGTTTCGGATTGAACCGCAAGACCCGGAGCTCATTTCCTTATCCGATCTGCGCCGGCTTAGAAAGATGCCGGGAGTCCATGATCTTCTTCCGGTGGGTTCTAAAGGCGTGGCCTATGAAGCCGGAGAATTAGCAAAATCCGCTGGTTTGCGTCTACGACAGGCACAGACGGATTTGGATCTATTACGTTCAGGTGGGCCTGCTACTTGTGTGGTCTTTTCTTTGATGAGTAATGATGTTTTGCAGACGATAAAAAAAGCAATAGGAGCGCCAGTAAATTTCTTGGGGGAACTATATTAGAAGGAGAAGGCGGGGTTAGCCTCTTCTTCGGTGGGAGGTTATGAGCATGATGGAGCTGACAGTTGAAAATTTATCCTTTCAATATAATCGGTCACCGGAGCTTAACTTAGAAGAGATTAACTTGCAGGTAAGCAAAGGGGAAGTTATAGGAGTTTTAGGAGTGACCGGCGCTGGGAAAACCACGTTCATGCGAACTTTAAACGGTCTGATTCCCCAGTTTTTCGAGGGAAAAATCTCGGGAAAAGTTCTGGTGCAAGATCTGGATACTCAGGTCTACCGGATTCAATCACTGGTGCGGCGGGTCGGCTTTGTCTTTGATGACCCGGAGACACAGATCTTTGGCATTAATGTCAAAGAAGATGTGGCCTTTGGCCCTTGTAATTTTGGTCTCCCTAAAGAAGAGGTTTTTGCGAGAATAAAGAAGTCATTGAACCTCGTCGGCTTGGAGGACTATGAAGAAAGAGCCACGGAAAATCTTTCGGGTGGGGAAAAGCAAAGATTAGCAATTGCCGGAGTGTTGGCGATGGGCTCTGAGATCCTAGTTTTAGATGAACCGACTGCTGCTTTGGACCCCTTGGGTAAAGAGGCTGTTTTTCAGATTGTGGAACTTTTAAAAAAACAGGGGATGACTGTTCTGCTGGTTGAACACGAAACAGAAGACATGGCGGCACAGGTCGATCGGGTAATTATCCTTGACCATGGTCGGATCATCTACCGAGGTGAAACGAGGGATGTATTTCAAGAAGTTCCTTTATTCAGCAAGTATCACCTACGTCCCCCGGAAGTAGCCGAATTTGGTTGGCGCCTTTATGAAAAACGACTGATTAGTAAAGATGAAGTTCCGGTTACCGAAGAAGAAGGGGTTGCCCTCATCAAGAGGCTTCTTCCTTCTATGGCTCCACCCTCTACGATTAACGCGATTAAGGTGGATAAAAGTGAAGGCAAGGGAAAGATAATACAATCTGGGAATGCTGCTCCACAGGAAGTCATGATCGAGGTCAAAGATCTTTCATTTTCCTATATAAAAAAGCAGCCGGTGTTAAAAGGGATTAATCTCCAGATTCATCAAGGAGACTTTCTGGCGTTGGTAGGTCAGAACGGGGCGGGAAAAACCACTTTTTGCAAGATTTTGACCAAACTTTTAGCAGCCGATACGGGAAAAGTGACCTTTAAGGGAGAGGAGATTAATAAATTTTCCCATGTTCGATTAGCCAAACATTTGGGTTATGTTTTCCAAAATCCGGACCATCAGATTTTTTCTTCTTCGATCAAAGAAGAGTTAGAGTTTGGTTTGATTAATCAAGGTTTGGGTGAAGCTGAGCGCAGGGAACGGATCGAAAAAGTTCTTCACATAGTTAAGCTTGACAAACCACTGACAACACACCCATTCAATCTTGGTCGCGGAGAACGGCAGCGGTTGGCGGTAGCTTCAATTCTAGTCTTAGAACCGGAAGCCCTCATTATAGATGAGCCAACGACCGGTCAAGATTGGCAAGGAACCCGGAATATTATGGAGTTGATCAAGGATCTTAATAGGCAAGGGCATACTATTTTGATTATTACTCATGATATGCGGTTGGTAGCCGAATATTGTAACCGGGTTGTAGTTTTAAATAAAGGGACGATTCTTGCCGATGAGACACCCCGTCAATTGTTTACTAAACCGGATTTATTAAAAGAAGCGCGTCTTAGGCCACCACAGATTAGTAGAATCGTCCATCAATTAGCGGATCGAGGGGTTCCCCAAGATATTCTTGGTGTTGAGGAATTGTTGATAGCAGTGACAAAGCTAAGAGAGCAGGGGGGAGTATAGATGTTTGTTGATTACTATCCTGGCGCGACGATCATTCATCGCTTGGATGTCCGGGCAAAACTGGTAGCCTTTACCGCCCTTATGGTTTTACTTTTCTTTTTTACCAATCCATTCTATAATCTGTTACTGGCAGCGTTTAGTACTTTCCTTCTTTATTATTTAGGTTTACCGACACGTAAGATTTCTTCAATTTTAAAGCCGATTGCTCCGATCTTATTGATTATCATGGTTATAACGGCTTTTACTTATCCGGCAGATAACTTTGTTATTCCAGTGGCTAAAGTGGTTTTCTATAAAAAGGGTTGGTTTGAGGTAACAAGCGGTGGTGTGTTATATGGCGCTACCTTGGTGCTGCGTATTTTTAACATGGTAGTTCTTTCTTCGATCTTAACTTGTTCCACACCCTTGGATCATTTTTTACAAGTAATGAAAATGTCTCGTTTACCGTCAAACGTTTCGTTTCTAATTATTACTGGCATTAGATTTGTTCCTACCATGCAAAAAAAGGTGGAGATGGTCTTCAACGCGCAAAAGGTGCGTGGTGCTCATTTTGATGAAAAAGGCCTGTTTAGTAGGATAAAAGCGTATATTCCAATTATGGTTCCACTCTTAGTCCAGTCTCTCTACATGTCGGACCGATTGGCGGTCGCCATGCTAAACAGGGGTTATGGCGCCGCCGCCCGTCAGACATCGCTAGAAGAGATTAGTTTGACTGGATTAGATTATATTTTTATTATTCTTTTTTCTATAGTGACTGGGGTAGGTATTTACTTACGGTTTAAAGGTATTGGACGATTGTAAAAGATAGTAGGAGGGATAATACTTTGGAGATAAAAAAAAGAGCGTATGGAGCATTATTGGGGGTAGCACTTGGAGATGCGTTGGGTATGCCTTCGGAGTTATGGTCACGGAAAAAAGTAAAAGCCTATTTTGGTGAGATTACTGAGTTTCTTCCCGGTCCTACTGGTCATTTGGTGGCTGACGGGATGCAAGCCGGAGAGGTGACTGATGATACGATCCAAACAGTTAAAGTGGCTGAAGCGCTCATTGCCGATAATGGTCGGGTTAGACCGGAGACGATTGTAACTAAACTCTTAGAATTGGTAACAGAGAATAACGCCTTAGAAACCAATATGTTGGGGCCAAGTTCGAAACGGGCGTTAGCAGCAATTAAGGAGGGGGTTCCTCTTACGGAGAGCGGGAAAATGGGCACTACTAACGGCGCGGCGATGCGAATTGTGCCCGTGGGCATTATTAGCCCGATTGAAAACTTGACAGAGCTAGTGGATAATGTGGAACAAGCTTGCCTCCCAACGCATAATACGAATATTGCGATTGCCGGAGCTGCCGCCGTAGCGGCTGCCGTCTCTACTGCTTTGGAAGGCGCTTCTCTAGAGGAGATCTTGAATAATGCGGTTAAAGCAATGAGGATCGGGGATGAGAGAGGTCACGATACTTTCGGCGCTTCAATTATTGCCCGAACGTACTGGGCTTTACGGATCGTTGAGGAGAGTGTGTTGCCGGAAGAGGCGATGGAAAAACTCTATAATCTAATTGGCGCAGGAGTAGAAACGACTGAAAGCGTGCCAACAGCACTGGCCTTGGTTAAATTGGCCAGCGGTGATCCGTACCGCGCCGGATTGTCGGCGGCCAATCTCGGTGGTGACTGTGATACGATTGGGGCGATTGCTTGCGGTATCTGCGGAGCGTTCACCGGTATCGATGGGATACCAACTTTTTGCCAAGAGAAGCTTTTGAATGTTAATGATTTTAACTTTGAGGAGTTAAGTGCTGGTTTATTGGGTTTGCGCGGATGCAAACAATAAGTGTTTCTTTGTCACATGGCTAGTGTTCAGATGAGGGACGACGGCTATCCGCTCGTCCCTCCAATAATTGGAAATATATTTATCGCGATCAAAGAGATACAAGGTAATTTTATTCTTCCAATATCATATTCATAAAAATGTTAACCAATTCACTATGTTCTCCTTTGCAGATCAGCTGATGATTTCCCATGGGATTAAGGAGAAGGTGTTTTACGCTTTCATTCATCTTAACCTTTATCTGTGTACGACATAAATTATCTTGATATTGATTCTCCAGGATGATTATGCCACTGACAAAGTACCGTCTCAGATCGGCGTTTAGTCTAAAGATGGTGGCCTCTCCACATCGTATTTCTCCGTGGATTCCGACTCCAATGTTAGACTCAAAATGCGTGTTAAGGGTAAATAAATCAGCCATCGAAAGGGGCAAAGTACAGTGGGCCAATATGAGCTGGTTGGTCTTCGTATCTATACGGGAAGGGTTGGCCATAAACACCGGTTCTCCGGTAAGCGCGTTAAGAATCAGCATTGACAGCAGCGCAGAAAGATCTCCTTCACAGGCGCTGATTATTTTTTCGTCATTTAATAATGCTAAGGCAATGCAACCGGTGTTATAAACCGTATTAAGAAGGTCAAAACATCTAATGGTAAGAGCTTGCAGCTTATATTTGTTACAGATATTTTTGAGCGCCAGGTAGATGTGGAAAGCCCCATCCAGGCTTTCTTGATCAAATGTTTTTTGATATAAGGATTGAATTTTTCCTTTTTGAGCTCCGTTTTTTAGCTCAGTAAGAAGAGTTGGTGAGGCGCTAACCTTTTTGATCTCGGCTAATAATTCTGTTATTTTCAGATCAATGATGTTAATAGCAAATGCTTTACGTACTTTATCATAATCAACATTACTAGCGATTAGCCAGTCGGAAGGTTTTCCGATCGCTCCGACGTTAATGCCGTTCAAACGTTTTTTGGCGGCTGTTACTTTCTGCCAAGCATTTATTCTTGAGGCTACATAGGAAAGATCACCGTGGATGATTTCAGCCTTTAATCCTTGCTGTTTTAAAAAGGTAAGTATCTCTAAAGAAGCGGCTAAGGAGTTGTTGGTATCGCTAGCCAAGATTATGTAGGGCTCATGGAAGAGCCGATATATTTCTTTAAAATAGCCTTCAACCCCGCCGGAGTTAACAAAGATAAGAGGAGAGTGGTAATGGCCAATTTCATCTTGGGAGATCTCAATAAATGTCTCTTCAAGCCGCTCCTCTAAATCTTTGATCAACATTTCTAATGAACGGTTGACTAATTTCTTATCATATAGAGGCGAAAAAAGATTATATACGGGAATAGACATATACTCACTTCCTCAATTAAATATATCATATTATAGTTATAGCACAAATCGATGCTCGGATCGACTCTCAGAGAGCATTTGTGTTACTAATTTGAGTATTAAAGAGTAAAATTTCTTAACAAAATTTATAATCTCCTAAACTGAGGCTAGTTTATTTGTTATAATCTAATATATGCTCTTGGTAAATCTTTATCAAGAGGAGAGGAATTAGAGCTGTACGTGCTATAATTAGTAAAAGTAGGAGATATGATGAATATTATTCAAGAAGACAAAGTTCTTTATAAACAATTATTAGACTTAGCATTACCGATTATGGGAGCTAATCTTTTACAGATGTTTTATAATCTTGCAGACGCCTATTTTTTGGGTAAACTTGGTAAAGAAGCCTTATCTGCCCCTTCCATTGCTTTTACTTTAATTTTTTTTATGGTTGTTTTTGGTACGGGCTTTTCACTGGCCGGGACGACCCTGATTGCACAGTCAAAGGGAAAGAAAGACCAGAGTAAAGTAGATTTTTATCTTGGGCAGATGATTTTGATCTTAATTTGTACCTCGATTGTGATTATGGTTTTAGGAGTAAGTTTCTCCAAGCCTCTGTTACATCTTTTACAGGTTCCACAGAGCGCTTTTGATTATACATATGAATATGTGACGATTATTTTTTTAGGGATTCCTTTGATGTTTATGACCATTGTTCTTCAATCTGCCATGCAGGGGATCGGTAATAGTCTTACTCCTTTATTTATCCAACTTTGTACGGTGCTTTTGAATGTAGTTTTAGATCCGTTATTAATTTTCGGTATTGGCCCTTTCCCAGCGATGGAGGTGCGAGGGGCCGCCTTGGCGACTGTGGTTTCGCAGGGCGTAGCTTCAATCATCGCCTTCTTCATTTTAGTAAAGGGTGACTGCGGACTTAAGCTGCGTCTTTGTAATCTTCGTCCAGATAAAGAAGCGGTTACCAGAATCATTAAGATTGGATTACCCTCCTCCCTGGGTCAAAGCCTTTCAGCCTTTGGGTTCACTGTTTTACAGGGCATTGTCAATAGCTATGGGACTGCGGTGGTAGCGGCATTTGGTGTTGGTAATCGGATCACCAATATTTTTAGTATGCCGGCCCAAGGATTTGCACAGGCAACCAGTAGCTTGGTAGGACAAAGCTTAGGGGCTAAATGCAAGGAAAGGGCAGTTTTAGTAGTTAAGCAGGCTGCTTTTTCGATTTTCGTTTTTATAACGATCGGTATGAGTTTAACTTTCTTTTATGGCCATAGTTTTGTTAAATTTTTCATTAATGACCCGGAGGTTATTCATCATGGGATCTATCTCTTCCGTATCAATTCGATCTCAGTAATTGCCTTTGCTGTTTTTACTGTTATTACCGGCGCTTTTCAGGGTGGAGGGGATACCAAACCGATTATGTTTTTGAATATCCTGCGTCTGTGGGGGTTGCGTGTTCCCTTGGCCTATCTACTCTCCCATACTATGGGATGGGGACCAATCGGTATTTGGAGCGCAATGTTTACTTCCAACTTAATAGTGGCAATCCTTGGTTTTTTCCATCTTAAACGTGGCCGGTGGCTGGTTAAGATTGATCCAGATAAGATATAGTAAAAGACATAGAATAACCAGAGCCATAGTTACTTTTAGGTCAAATACAAACTCAAGTAATTATGCAATTATCTCAATCGCGTGATATTAACGATGGTAGAGAGGCGATATATTAATAGAGAAGGAAAGATTAAAATGGATTGGTTCTTGCTTTCCTTGCTTTTTAATAAGATTAATAAAGATTTTAGGGGGAGGGTAGGTTATGCTGAAATTACTGTTCAATTCGTACTTGTTGGGCTCAATTCCTTTTGCCTATATTTTTGCGTGGCAGTGGCGGAAGGTTGATATTCGAAGGATCGGTTCGGAAAATGTAGGGACCACTAATGTTTTTAAACAAATTGGTGTTTTACCTGGCATGCTGACTGCCGTTTGTGATGCTGGTAAGGGAATAATTGCGGTGATGCTAGGTAATACATTGGCGGTGGGTGGAGAATTTATCGCGTTGCCGATGGCGATGATTGGGCATAATTGGCCTGTTTGGTTAGGTTTTCATGGAGGAGGAGGTCTTGCCACCTTTATTGGAGGGATGTTAGTAATTTCAAAATGGTGGATTATCTTAATTTTGCTAGGCGTTTGGGGTATAGCTTATTTGGTTATGAAAAGTCATGATCGCAGTGCTTTTGTAGCCTGCTCTCTGTCACCAATTATCTTGGGGACGCTGCATTCCTCTTGGAGTTATTTTCTTTTTGGGGTGGGCAGTTCTTTAGTGGTAGGAATTAAAAGGTTATTCAGTATAAAAAAGAACCGACGTCTTTTAGAACTGAATAATAGAGTCAATAGCGTTTAGGGAGAGTGGGATCTTGCTCATTATGTTTTTTGTTTTGTAGAGTACGATATCGATTGTAAGCAAATAAATAGTCACAACTTCAAAAAATGCAGGGGGGAAGACTTAGTCAATGAATATTCTTGTGACACTCATATCATAATCGGATTCCGATTAAAGACAATAATACCTCCAGAGACAATGTACCATGTGCTGATTTAGAATGCTAAAGAATATGTCTATATTACCACTCCCTACTTAGAAAATAGCTCTCGATATTAGTNNGAGGGGGATATACTACGCTTTCATTCAAACAGCAAACCTGTTTTATAATGCTATTTAACGCCGGTTGGTTTGTTGAAAGCCTGTGGTCGCAAACTCTTGTAATCCACATGATACGTACAAAGAAAATGCCATTTATTCAAAGTCACGCATCTAAGCCTGTACTTTTCTTAACCACATTGGCAATTATTATAGGAACAATTATTCCCTTTACATCTATCGGGGGTTATCTTAAGATGTNNAATAGAGTCAATAGCGTTTAGGGAAAGTGGGATCTTGCTCATTATGTTTTTTGTTTTGTAGAGTACGATATCGATTGTAAGCAAATAAATAGTCACAACTTCAAAAAATGCAGGGGAAGATTTAGTCAATGAATATTCTTGTGACACTCATACCCATTTATTCAAAGTCGCGCATCTAAGCCTGCGCTCTTTTTTACTTCAATGGCAATTGTAATAGTAACAGTTATACCTTTTACACCTATCGGGGGTTATCTTAAGATGTCAGTATTGCCATTTATATATTTCCCATGGCTTATTGGTACAATTGTCGCCTATATGGCGCTTGCTCAAACTCTTAAAACACTTTATGTAAAGAAACATGGTGAGTTGTTGTAAATATGACAATATTAAAACCGTAAGGACAAGTTTTCCTTACGGTTTTTCACTAGCTATCTTCATTATAAATTTTTAAAAAAGGTTTCATCTAAGCTTCATTTAAAAATAAGGAATGGCATCATTGATTGATTTAAGATTTGACCATAAAATATTGATAGGATAATTAAAGTCAATCACTATATAGTCGTTCATGCCGGCTACGATGAAATAATTCTACTCACACCGAAAAGAGGGGTGACGTTTGTGGCAAAACTAAAGATTGAACCGATGAAGCAACCCGCTAAGATTATTAATTACTGGAGAAAAGAAAAGTTTGTGGTCGTATGTATTATCATATTTGGGTTGGCTTTCAATATTTCAACCATATTAGGTCCTATTTATCAAGGTAAGCTCATCGATGCCATTGTTGGCGGGAGTAATCTATCTTCTATCGTAATACTTGCAGTTACCTTTGTGGCGCTTATTGGAAGTATTCAACTTTTACGCTATTTTAAGCGTTTTTATATAAGACGTTTTGCTAACAGTACCAGCGCAACCATGCGATTGATGATTTACAATAATATAATGCACAAAAGCCTTTCTGAGCTGGATAACGAGAAGACAGGCAACTTAATGACCAGAGCCATTTCTGATGTGGATCTATGCGTCGAAGGGATGCGAAAATTCACTACTGAGATCTTTGACACCGGTGTGCTGATGGCCTCCTATTTGCTCTCTTTACTTGTCTATGATCTGAAAGTAACAATGCTTTCTGTTCTTTTTATTCCTCTTACGATGGCGCTTGCTGAAAAATTGAAAGTTATTATTTATAAATACACCATTGCTTTTCGGCAAAAAAGTAGTGAGATAGCTGATATCATATATGATGCTATTGAAAATTCGATGCTCTATCGTGTTAACGGCATGGAAACCCAAAACAGAGCAAAATATAAGGTTGAGTTGGAAGACTTGCAAAATAAGGCGATTAAAGCTAATCTTTTAGAAAATTCTATGCAGCCTCTCTATAATATTATTACCATGCTTGGAATAATCATGGTAATTTATCTTGGCGGGACAAAGGTGATTAATGGCGCCTGGACAGTGGGGATTTTTTCTACGTACCTTACCATGTTTATTGCCATGGCCAATAAGGCCAGTAAAGCATCGAAGTTGTTTAATTCGGTGCAAAAATCAGAGGTTTCATGGAAACGAATCAAGCCCTATCTAACAGAATATAAAAGCAAAGATACCGCCTCTAATATAGCTACGAATCACACAAGACTGTCCGTAGAAAATCTTAGTATGCGCTATGCGGCAGATAGGGAAAACATCATTGAAAATATTAGTTTTAAAGGGGAACAAGGGGAAATCATAGGCGTAACAGGTTCGATTGCTTCCGGTAAATCTACACTCGGCTTATCTTTGCTGGGTTTATATCCCTATGGAGGCAGCATCAGAATAGATGGTCAGGAACTGAAGGATTACTCTGAATACGAGCGGAGTCAGATGATTTCCTACTTAGGTCATAAGCCTCAATTACTTTCCGATACTATTTATAACAATATTACATTGGGAAAGAAACAGGAGATTACGTCTGTTTTAAAAGATGTTTGTTTTGATACTGATTTGGCAGAGATGCCTGAGGGACTAAACACCTTAGTAGGAAATAGTGGAATAAGATTAAGCGGTGGTCAGCAAGGAAGGATCGCGCTGGCTAGAACCTTGCTTAACAAAAATAAGATCATCATTTTAGATGATCCCTTTTCAGCAGTGGATATGAAAACAGAAGAAAAAATCATTGAAAATTTGAAGAATAATTATAGACAGAGTTTAATTATACTAATTTCCCACCGCTTGACTATTTTCCGTAGAATTAACCGGATTATACTATTGAATAGTGACAAAACAGCGGATTATGGCACGCATAATGAACTGATGAAGAGTTCTGAACTTTATGCCACAATCTTTGATTTACAATGTACAGTAGGTGGTGATAATAATGGAAAATAGTTTGGTAAAAAAGTCGATTGCTAAAGTAATTAAGGGAAATACCGGGATCATCGCAATGTTGGTTTTTGCTGTCTGTGGTGTGGTCATCACAAGTTTAATTCCTCCACAAATCTTAAAATATATAATTGATTATAACCTGGTACCGAAAAATAGTGATCGACTGCTTATCTTAGCAAGTGTTTATATGAGTGCCATTTTATTTATTGGTCTCTTTGATTTTATGAAAGAAGCGATCCTTACTGTATTAGGTCAGAAATTCACTAAAGAAGTTCGCCTTGAAATGATGGAGAAACTTGAGAAAATAAATGCCATGTTCTTTTCTTTCAATGAATCAGGCACAGTGGTTTCACGATTTACCAATGATGTCAATGCAATCAATTCCTTATTTACCAGTGGTATTGTTGGTATGGTTGTTGACTGTTTTAAGATTATCGGTATTATGTTTTCTATTTGGTTATTCAGCGCCAAGTTGGGAATGATTACTTTATTTTTGCTACCGATCATCTATGCTATAACTCGACTTTTTCAAAGAAAAATGCTAAATGCGCAAATAGAAAACCGGATTTTGGTGGGCAAAGTAAATAATCATATATCAGAAAGCCTAAAAAATGTACAGATGATTAAATGTTTTAGTAAGGAAAGCTATATGGAAAGGAACTATACTAAGTATTTACTGGATAACTATAAAACTGTTGAGAAAGTAAACTTTTATGATTCAGTGTTTTCCCCTATCATTAAGCTTACCCGTGCTGTTGCCATCAGCGTTATTGTCATCCTATCATCGAAACAGCTGAATTATTTAGGGATATCACTAGGGATGGTTGCCGCTTCCATTGATTTAATCTCTAATTTATTTACGCCGATTGAAAATCTGGGAATGGAACTCCAAAATATTCAACAGGCGATTTCCGGTATTCATAGGGTGAACGACTTTTATCGTGAACCGGAGGACGACGTTAAAAACGACGAACGGCAAGCGGTTGCTCTTATTCCAAATCGTAAAGAAGTGAGGCTATCATTTAATGAGGTAACTTTCCATTATGAAGAGGGAACCGAGGTTCTACAAAATATTAACCTCCAAATAAACGGAGGGGAGAAAGTTACTTTTGTAGGAAGAACAGGAGTTGGAAAATCTACCTTATTCAAGTTGATTCTGGGATTAATAAAACCATCAACAGGGAGTATAACTATCAATGGAGTGGATGTTTATAGTATATCAAACGCTGAAAAACGCAAGATCTTTGGATTTGTAGATCAAAGCTTTCACTTGATCAAAGGTACGGTGGCTGATCAGATCAGTCTGCAAGATAATAACATTACAAGAGAACAAATTAAAAACGCTTTGGATTTTGTGGGACTGACGGAGTATGTGATATCTTTAGAAAATGGCTATGACACGCAGGTAACAAGTGAGACTCTTTTTTCACAAGGACAAAAGCAGCTGTTGGCTATTGCCAGAGCTATTGTCACCAATCCACCTATTCTATTACTTGATGAAATCACGGCCAATCTTGATTCGATTACAGAAGAAAAAATTGTGTCGGTATTGCAAAAAGCAAGCCATGCTCATACCATCTTATCGATTTCTCATCGTTTATCTTCTATGATTGCCAGTGACACTGTGGTTATTTTAGAAAAGGGTAGAGTGAAAAACGTAGGTTCTCCTGAAATGCTTTTACGAAATGATGATTGGTATCGCAGCCATATTGCTCTTGAGAAGCTTGCCTGGGGCTGATGTATAATTTTAGTGGGCAAATTATTACTAGAGTGGGAGTGTGATGATACCCAAATTTATTAGCATCCAGATCATCGGTTAAGTTCTTCATGATGCGGGCGGCCTTGTAATAGGCTCTAACCTTATATTGATTTTCCCCAAAAAGGTAAGTCAAAACGAGAACAATTTTTGCAAGGAAAGCATGCTCATATTATTGGAAAGTTACAAATAATTTAATATAATTAGGGTAATGCTTGTATTTTAACGGGGGGAGGTATAAGATTTATAGCAGAAAAGAAGGGCGACCTTAGTGCCTCAAGAAACGACATACTGGTGTTCCCAGAGAAGTATTCACGGAAAATAATAATAGAGGACATATTTCCGGGAATTAAACATTGAGGCCATATAAAATCCAGAAAGATCTAATATTTTGGGACGAATGTCCTGGAATAAATATGAATAAAGTTTTAATATTTAAGGAGAAGGCGTCCATGAACGATATTTATCAGATCATTGAAATATTAGAAAACAACCCCGAAATCGATCAAATAATGAAGAACTGTCCCTATGAGATTTTGAAAAGGTGGAAGGTTCGAGAGTTTCCCAAAGACTATATCATCTTCCACCAAGGTATGGTCTATGAGAGTTTTAATGTTGTGGTCGATGGTTTGCTGAATGTCTATACCATGGCTAAAAACGGCAAAATGTATTCTCAAGCGGTGTATCAAAGAGGCAATTTTATTGGCGAACTTGAGATCTTCGACAAAAGACCGTTCATCTGCTTCATCGAATCCCTTTCACCGGTGAAACTTCTTGAGCTTGATCGGGAAAGCTTTTTGGAATGGATTAAACATGATAGTAATCTGAGCAATTTTATTCTCAGAACAATCTGTGAACTCTTCTATAAACTCTCGGAAAAAGCAAGTCAGGACACTCTTTACCCGCTGAAGCACCGCATTTGCGACTATTTAATTAGCCGTGTCAAACAGATGCCTGGAAAGAATTTAGGAATTCTTATTGACAAAGAAGTTTTAAGTAACCAGATGGCTGTAACACAACGTAGCATTAACAGAGTGCTTTCTGAGCTTAAGAAAAAAGGGATTATCGATGTCAATAACAACATCATCAATATCCATGACTTGGAGGCTTTAAAAAAAGAGGCAGAAAACGATAGTTACGAATGAATGAGGAGCGCGCGAGACGATGGAATTTATTCAGCCCCATATCCAACTAAGTAAAAAGCAAAGCACCGATTATGCTTTATTACCGGGAGATCCCGGAAGGATTAAACGGATCGCCGGATTTCTGGAAGAGGTAAAAGAACTTGCCAACAACCGGGAGTATTGTAGCATCTCTGGTACATACAAAGGGGTCGGAATTTTAGCGGTATCAACAGGCATCGGCGGCCCTTCACTGGGGATCGCAGTGGAAGAACTGAAAAATATTGGTGTAAAAACTCTCATTCGTATTGGCAGTTGCGGCGCTCTGCAAAAGGATTTAAAACTGGGGAATTTATTGATCGCAACCGGAGCGGTAAGAAACGAGGGGACGTCTCTGGCCTATGTCGAACAGGGCTACCCGGCGGTACCCGATGCCGATGTGCTTTTTGCTCTGCTTGAAAGTGCCAAAGAACAGGGGTTTCCCTATCAATATGGCAGAATAAGAAGCCATGACAGTTTTTATACAGATCAAGAAGAAGAAATAAATCGCTATTGGAGCCAAAAGGGTATTCTGGGTTCAGACATGGAAAGCGCGGCGTTGTTTGTTATTGGCGGCTTGCGGGGAGTGAAAACCGGCTCCGTATTAAATGTAGTGGTGGAGAAAGCGGGCAATCTGGAATGCGGAATTAATGATTACGTCGATGGTGATGCAGCCGCCATGGATGGAGAAAAAAGGGAAATAATAACTGCTTTAGAAGCCGTTGTAAAACTGGCGAACAATAAATAAATTAAAATAAGGAGGAGGATGACTTTGACTAAAAAAAGCAGGTGGTCGTTCAATTTTTCCACGGCGTCTCTGGTTCTCATCCCCGCAGCGGTAGGGATCAACTACATCGGAAAGTTTTTTGCCGGCGCGCTCAAGCTTCCGCTTTGGCTCGACTCCATCGGAACCGTATTGGCGAGTATGCTGGCCGGGCCGGTCATCGGCGCTCTGTCGGGTGCGATCAACAATATCATTTACGGCCTGACGGCAGATCCGATTTCACTGGTATATGCCATAACAAGCGTGGCTATTGGTATTACGGTTGGCATTCTGGCTTATAAGGGGTGGATGGACAGTTGGCCGAAGGCGCTTTTCTCGGGCATCATCGTCGCTTTAGTTTCCGCCGTCGTTTCAACCCCCCTCAACATCAAATTTTGGGGTGGGCAAACCGGGAATTTCTGGGGGGACAGTGTCTTTGCTTTTCTGATTGCCAACAAATACCCGGTTTTAATTGCTTCCTTCGTTGACGAGATTTTGGTGGATATTCCGGATAAGATCGCTACGATTCTGGTCAGTTATGCAATTTTTAGAGGATTGCCAAATAAATTGACATTAGTTTACAAAAACGAAAGTGAGATTGAAAAGCTCTAAACAAGGTGACTAAGACTGCCGTTCGGCAGTCTTAGTCACCATTAGGAAGGGTGAAGCCCTTGAAAACATTAAGTCTGTATCAGCCGGGCCGAAGCATCATTCATAAAATCGACCCGGTTACAAAATTGCTCTTTATCATCTTAGCAATATTTGTCCCCATCATTATTGGGACGTGGGGTGCGGCTCTGCTCACCCTGCTCATCAGTCTATCCTTTATTCTGATAGGAAGAGTTTTTAAAAAAGTGCTACCGATCCTCGGCTTCAGCAGTATAATTATCCTTTCTGTCATTATCATTCAGGGACTATTTTATGTCAATAACAAAGCACCGCTTTTTACGCTGGGACCTGTTACCGTCTACAGGGAAGGCTTCTACTATGCCTTAAACATCGCTCTTCGGATTTACAATATCCTAGTTGCCGTATCGATCCTGGTTTTAACCACCAAGCCATCGGACCTGATTGAAGCACTGGTACGCAAGGGTTTCTCTCCCAGGATTGGCTATATCTTTAGTTCAGTACTTCAAATCATCCCCCAGATGATGAGCACGGTGGATACCATTTCAGATGCGCAGCGGTCTAGGGGTCTGGAAACCGAGGGAAGACTATCAGCGCGGATCAAAGCGTTCTTTCCACTGATTGGTCCGGTGGTGATGAACTCGCTCATTAGTACCAGGGAAAGGGCGATGGCTTTAGAAGTAAGAGCCTTTAACTCCAAAAGAAAAAAGACCTTTCTCCATGAAGAAGTAAAGACCGGATACTCCCGCTTTCTTCAATTTATCCTGCTGGCGATCTTGTTGGCGGCTATCGTTTGGAGGGTTTTATCATGAAGCGCCTGGTGGTAGAAGACCTAAAATATAGGTATCCCCTCAGCCAAGAGCTGGCGCTTAACGACATTTCCTTTGCCGTCGAAAAGGGCGAGTTTATCGGCATCGTAGGCCCAAACGGAGCGGGAAAATCCACTCTTTGTCAGGCCATTACCGGCCTGGCGCCGAATTTCTTAAAGGGCGCCTATGGTGGAAGAGTACTGGTGGATGGAATGGAGGTGGCCAAAGAGGAGATTGCGGAAATCGCTACCCATGTCGGTATCGTCTTTCAAAACCCCTTCACCCAGATTGCCGGTTCTAAATTGACAGTTTTTGAGGAGGTCGCTTTTGGACTGGAAAACCTCGGTATTCCAAGGTATGAAATGAAGAAAAGGATCGAGGAGGCGCTGGAACTTCTGGATATAGCGGCTTTGCGCGACCGCAACCCCTTTGATCTTTCGGGAGGCCAGATGCAGAGGCTGGCTATTGCGGGCATCATTGCCATGAAACCGGAAATCATCGTGTTGGATGAACCCACATCTCAGCTGGACCCACAGGGTTCGGAAGAGGTATTTCAGGCGGTGCAGAATTTAAGCCGGGAAGGCATGACAGTTTTAATGGTTGAGCATAAGATCGAAAAGATTGCTGCCTACGCTGATAAAGTCTTATTGCTCTGCGCGGGAAAACTCATTGACTTTGAGCGGCCGCCAAAGGTTTTTTCCAGGGAAGATCTGGAAGATTACGGGATTGCCCCGCCGGTTTTCACCCGGGTATGTAAAAAACTTAATATTAAAACCGCAGACGGTCTCTACCCTGTTACCTTGAAAGAGGCCTATGACAAGGTGGTGAAAATCCTTGAATAAAATCAAAGTAAAAAATTTGCACTTTACCTATTCGGGGGGTCAGGAGGTTTTAACGGGTTTGAATTTACACTTTGATGACCGCTCTACAGCGATCATCGGCCAGAACGGCGCCGGAAAAACGACCTTTGTTAAACTTTTAAAGGGGCTTTTAAAGCCAATTCAAGGCGATGTTTGGATCAAAGGTTTTAATACAAAAGAACATACTGTAGCTTCCTTGGCACGTCACATTGGCCTTGTTTTTCAGAATCCCAATGACCAGATCTTCAAAAGCAGAGTAATCGATGAAGTTATGTTCGGACCTTTGAATATCGGCCAGGTTGAGCAGGAGGCCAAGAAAAATGCCGTTAATGCCCTGGACATGGTGGGACTTTCCGGCCAAGCCGAAGAAAACCCATATGACTTGAGTCTTTCGGACAGAAAACTGGTGAGCATAGCCTCAATTGTCGCGATGAATACCGATATCCTGATCTTTGATGAGCCCACCATTGCGCAGGATTTCTGCGGCCGCGAGAAAATAAAAAAGATCATCTCCCATTTAAGAAAAGAGGGAAAGTTGATCATAACCATCATCCACGATATGGACTTTGTAGCGGAAACTTTTGAGCGGACCATCGTATTTCATAGAGGAATGGTTCTCCTCGACGGCGAGCCCAGAGAAGTATTCTCCCAGGAGCAGGAACTCCGGGAAGCCTATCTTGAACAGCCTCATGTCACCCGGCTGGCCAAAAAACTGGGGATCAAAGAAACTTTACTTACTGCTGAAGAATTAATTGATTACGTAAAAAAGCCTGGGTGAGGCTCATTATAACACTAAAACTTCCCCTTGGGTAAATATCTGCAAACATAAATCTTCAAGACTCATAATTTAATTGCGGGCCTTGCTTCCACCTTCAAAGATGTTTTGATACAATATAGTGAGTAAAACTCAGTAAAAATAATAGGCATTGGAATCATACTTTTAGCCGTTTCAGAATTTAGGAATGGTATGCTTCTTAATGTAAAGATACGCGAGCAATGGTGATGTAACAGCTTTATTCGGATTGGAAGGAATTATAAAATCGATTTATTTTAGATTAGGTAACAGCAATCTTATTAAAGGGAATTAAGTTATGATATTGATTATAAAGGGGAGCATATTGTGTATTCGTTGTTGTTGGCATTAATTTATTTGGCTTTTATCAGTCTGGGATTACCAGACGCCCTTCTGGGCTCGGCTTGGCCCGTCATGTATCCGGTGCTCAATGTGCCTGTTTCTTATGCCGGTATGGTGGTTATGATTATTGCAGGGTGCACCATCATTTCAAGTTTAAACGCTAACCGGGTAATTAGCAGGTTCGGTACGGGTCTTGTGACAGCTGTCAGTGTCTTGATGACAGCGGTGGCGCTGTTTGGATTTTCTCTGGCAAGCGCTTTCTGGATGCTCTGTCTGTGGGCCGTTCCCTATGGTCTTGGCGCCGGCGCTGTGGATGCGGCTTTAAATAATTTTGTGGCTCTCCATTATGCTTCTAAACATATGAGCTGGTTGCATTGTTTTTGGGGTGTAGGTGCATCCATTGGGCCCTATATCATGGGTTACAGCCTAACCGTCAAAAACAGTTGGGAAAGGGGCTATACGACAGTCGGCATATTTCAGATGATATTGGCCGTGATTCTAATTTTCAGTCTACCGGTTTGGCATAAAAAAGAACAGTTGAAGCGGGAAAGTCAAACGGTTACGCCCAAACATTTGCGAATTTATGAGGTATTGAGAATTAAAGGGGTTAAGCAGGTGTTGTTAGCCTTTTTCGCCTATTGTGCTCTTGAGGCGACAACAGGTTTATGGGCGAGCAGCTATTTAGTCTTGCATCGGGGGATAGAGGTTGAAGTAGCGGCCAGATGGGCTTCTCTGTTTTATTTAGGTATTACTTTTGGACGCTTTTTGAACGGCTTTGTTGCCGACAGATTGGGTAACCGCAATATGATTCGTTTCGGACTGACCATCATCACCGTAGGGTTATTGGCAGTGATTTTGCCTGTACAAATTGGTTTTGTGACTTTGGTGGGCTTGGTTTTGATTGGTTTGGGATGTGCGCCGATCTATCCCTGCATCATCCATGAGACACCAAGGAACTTTGGACCAGAGAATTCTCAAGCAATTATTGGAATTCAGATGGCGAGTGCTTATACTGGTTCCACACTTATGCCACCAATATTCGGCTTGTTGGCAAAACTTGTCACAATTGCCTTATATCCGGTCTATTTGAGCTTGTTTCTGGTTTTGATGTTAGTCATGACGGAAAGACATAATCGTCTTATAGTCAGTCGTGAAAGAGGATAAATAAGCTGCTCACACATGGGTTCGATCGCTAAAGTTCACCAGTTGGAAAAGGGATTAGAAATGGAATTAAAAAAATAACAGAGTTTAATACTGCCGTGAAAGCTGATGGTTAACTAAAGGAAAAGGTAGAAATGGTTGGAGATTAGCTAGCGACTTGAGTTTATGATGAAACTAATGCTGAAAATACTTATTGGTCATTAAAATATAAACTTCTTGATGGAATTCAAAATGGGAGTAAGTGTAAATGAAAATTTGGAAAAGGTAATAATATCCGTAAACGTATGTTGAACCGATTTTTAAAACGATCACTGGGGTATAAGCTTCATGCCATTGATATCAGTAAAAATTTTCGGACTTATATATCACAAAGTCCTTGGGTCAAGCCGGGGGTGAGAAATTTCGGCGGCTTGACAACATTAAAAAACCGCCGGGATGATCGACGTTCCCGGCAGTTTTAAACTTTATTTGCAGAATATTCACACGAGAGTTTAGTGGGCGAACTTGGAATACAAAAGGTTTTGGTTAACCGCGTCGTAATGGGAAATATGGGCGTTACCTGAAGAATCTAAGGCCAGGGCGGCATACTGACCGATATCGCCGCCGGCGGACGGCGCCTCTTCAACAATTACCCACTTTGTACCGTCGTGCCAGGTGTACTTCAACGACTTTTTATTGGCATCATAGTAAGAAATGTGGGGCCGGTTACTGCTATCCAGCGCCAGGCAAGTCCTTTGGCCGTCGTGCGTCCCCGGATCATCAATAACTTCGATTGCCCAAGCGCTCTCTACTTTCTTCACATACTTAAGTTCCCCGGTACTTAGATCCACATAAGCAAAATGGGGCGCGTCGTTTTGATCAAGGGCAAAGGATGAATAGTAACCGGCGTTCGGATCGTCTACGACATCTTCATTGCGTTTGTAACCGCCAGCATCACGATAATAGTGTTTTAAGCCGTTACCATAAAAGCTGATGTGCGGTTTGTTATTGGTATCTAAGGCTAAAACGGCAAATTTTCCTCCTACATTAAAGTCATTAAATAGTATAGTTGAACTACCACTTGCATAATCGTAACCATAATACAAACAGTTAATGGAATCATAATAATAGGCGAAGTGACAATAATCAGAGTCGCCAATCACAATGGAGGTGTAATTATCCTCACTTTCCATATTCATCGAATCTCGTTCCTTAAAAGTCCATTCTTCAGATTGTTTGTGGGCGGTATACGGGCATATTCTGTTCCAGGTTGGGTTAAACGCAATATAGATGATGTGGGGTTGATCTTGGCTATCAATCGCAAGCGAGCTGGATGTTCCTCTTTGGTTTTCGCTATCAACCGTGGTAATTAACCACCCTTTTCCGCCTAAGGTCGCGTATTTTAGCTCATGTTTGCTCAGGTTTAAATAGCTGATATGGGGCATGCCCTTACTATCTACGGCAATGGAAGTCCCCCTCCCGGTCCCGGTCTGGCTATCAATAATTTGATGAGTCCAATTTGGATGATCCAAATCACCGAAGGGAGAGTTGGTGGCGGCCCCTCCGCCCGTTTTTTTGCCGCAACCGCCCAATAAGGCGATCAGCAAGCAACTAAGAAGAACACAAAAATAAAACTCTCTTTTCATTGCTTGACACTCCTTTTCATATATATTTACATAAATTAAGGAATTGCATAATTCAATTATTTAAAATTTAACCACATATCTGATTTCGTGACTATTCGATCTATACCAGGTGAAACGCTACCGCAAGCTTTCACAATTTCCCCTGGTGTCTATAGGTGTCACGAATTCAGACTAATATATTGATATGCCCGTTAGGAATTGTCTAATCTTAGACAATTCCTTCGAATAAAAGGCAAACACTATTACGAAGTAATATAAATCAAAGGCGGGTGAATTGACAAACCCCAGAGGCATTTCCCGAATTGGTCAAATACAAGCTTAAGATAATTATGTAATCCCCTCACATAAGTAATTATAAGCGACGCCTCTAAACAAAAAATAAACAAGAATCCATCCTGGGGAAGAGCGGCTCTTTAATATCTATATCCTTCATTGGATTTTTCTTTCCCTTTATAAACATGATGAAAAATGGTATTCTATTAGGGATGATCGAGAAAAGATTGGTGCGGAAAGTGAGTTTCATATACAGATTTTTAGATAGTTTTGGCTTGAAACACAGACTATATAATATGGAGGAGATAAGATGCTGGAAATTAAAAACGTCTCCCTCGATGTGGGGAATAATGGTCATAATATAAAAATCCTTAAAGACTTAAACTTCACTTTTAAGGAGAAAAAGCTATATGTGATCACCGGCCCTAATGGTGGCGGTAAATCGTCGTTAGCAAAGATTATTATGGGAATATATAAACCTGCTGACGGTAGAATAATCCTTGATGGACTTGATATCACTAATTTTGATATAACCCAAAGAGCCAATCTTGGGATTAGATATGCTTTTCAGCAGCCTCCGCGCTTTAAAGGCATTAAAGTGAGGAAACTGCTAACAATCGCAGCCGGAGACGCCGCGGAAAAGACCGATCTGTGCGGACTGCTTCAAGACGTTGGGCTCTGCTCTCAAGATTATCTGGATAGAGAAGTTGATGGCAGTCTCTCCGGTGGGGAATTAAAAAGGATAGAAATGGCGACTGTGATGGCAAGAAGAGTAAAAATTGCGGTGTTCGATGAACCGGAAGCAGGTATTGATTTATGGAGTTTTCAAAAGCTGGGTGAGACTTTTAAAAATTTACATGAAAAATATGATACTACCATTATCATTATCTCCCATCAAGAGCGGATTCTTAGTCTTGCCGATGAAGTAATGGTGTTGGCCGACGGGAGAATTAAAGAAGTTACAAGCAAAGAAAGGATCATGGCAGAGATTGCAGCAGGGGCAGGCGACTGCAGGTGCGGACAGGATTGTGGAAAAGGAGTGGGCAGAAATGTTGACTGCATTGGATAATGAACTTCTTGAAAAAATTGCCGATTTGCATAACATACCGATCGGAGCATATAACATAAGAAAAAATGGTGAAGGAGTAAGCAGAAACACAACCGCCAATATTGATATCATAACGAAGAAAGATCAACCGGGGATCGATGTAAGAATCAAGCCGGGCACTAAGGGTGAGAGTGTTCATGTACCTGTAATCATGTCAGCAAGCGGGCTTACGGATGTAGTCTATAATACTTTTGAGGTTGGGGCCGGCTCGGAGGTGCTGATTGTTGCCGGATGCGGTATCCATAACCCCGGAGATCAGAATTCGCAACATGATGGCATCCATCACTTTTTTGTCCGTGAAGGGTCACGAATGAAGTATGTAGAGAAGCATTACGGCGAGGGAAAAGGTAAGGGAGAGAGGATCCTTAACCCTAAAACCATCATTGAAGTCGAAGCGGACGGTATTGTTGAACTGGAAATGGTACAAATCAAAGGGGTTGATCATGCGGAGCGGGTTACGGAAATTCATCTACAGAAGAATGCCCGCCTGATTATAACGGAACGGCTCTTAACATATTTAAGTCAAGAAGCGGAATCAAAAATTATTGTTGAACTTGATGGGGAAGATTCCACAGCGCAAGTCATATCGCGCTCGGTGGCTCAAGATCACTCGAAGCAGAAATTTTACTTTAATCTTGTAGGTAAAAACAAGTGCCGAGGTCATGTCCAATGTGATTCCATCATAATGCATCAGGCGAAAGTATTCTCCATACCGGAAATTTCTGCGCTTCATCAGGAGGCGCAGTTGGTACATGAGGCAGCTATCGGGAAAATAGCCTCCGACCAGTTGATCAAGTTAATGAGCCTCGGCCTAAGCGAAAAGGAAGCTGAAGATACTGTTTTAAAAGGTTTTTTAAAATAGGATTCTATTTCACATTGAAAGTAAAAAGTTTATTCCAAGTCCCGGACACCGGCCCGGATTTTTACCGGTTTTTCTGTATGATCAGGGAGTCAATATTATTTAACTAATAACTTCAGAGCAGAAGGGCTTGAATCAACAGATATTGACACAAGACCTTCTGCTTTTAGATTTGACAAGCTTGTTCCCGAAGATTTATATGAGGATACTGTACAGCAAAACCTTAGCCTACATGTTTGCCATATTCCGACACTCGGTAGCGCACTTTCGGCATTCATCTGCGCACTGCTGGCAATGGTTATCTTTAAACATAGCGCATTCTTTAGCGCAGGCCTCACAAATATTAGCGCAAACGCCACAGATTTGTTGGGCAAAATCACTATTAGCGGACATAAACCGAGCTGCTATCGAGCAGATCTCCGAACAAGCTCGCAGTAGTGATAGACACTTAGCTCTGGCTTTAACATCCTCTTCTTTTAGGCAAGACTCAAAGCACTCTTCGCAAACTTGCATACAACGGTGACATTCATCAATGCATTTTTGGTATTTCTGCACTGATGTTTCAATAACAGACAGATCTATTCCTCCTTTCCCTCTTTTCCTTGTTATTTTAACCGCTAGCCATCATTTTACTCTAAAAGAACCTCTTCGATTTAAATTTTTAGGCGGAATCTTTCATATATTCCTGCCAATTTGTATGGACTGCTTAGTTAAAAAAGAGATTGACACTTATCTATATCTAGGCATATAATTAGGCATAGATAAACGTCTATATCCGTTATATAAGACTAGTATGGAGGTGAGTAAAATGGAGAAGGACTACAGTAATTACGCTTTATTAATGAAAGCTCTAGCGGATGAAACCAGGGTTAAAATATTTGATCTGCTGTCCCAAGCCGAGCTTTGCGCTTGTACGATTCTGGAAGAGTTCCAGATCACGCAGCCTACTCTCTCCTACCACATGAAAATTTTAAGCGAGAGCGGTCTAGTGGATAGTAGGCGTGATGGGGTCTGGATGAAGTATTCGATTAACAAGGATAACTTGAAGGTGATAAAAGGATTTTTTGCTGGCATTGGAGATAACATCCAAAATCAAAGTCAATGCTCTAAAAAATGTTAGGAGTTGATCTGTTGTTTATATTTGCCTGGCTAAATAATCAATTACTCAAAATGAAATGGCTTCACGATTTAGTGACTTTACTAGTAAAAAATATATTTGGATTAGATGTAAATAGTAGAGTGGGAGGAAGTATTCATTTCTTCATCTACGATGTGATTAAAATCTTTATCCTGCTTTCTGTTTTAATCTTCATGATCTCCTATCTTCAAAGCTTTTTCCCCCCGGAGAGGACCAGAAAAATCCTGGGTAGGTTTAAAGGGGTTTCCGCCAATATATTGGCGGCCTTACTGGGAACTGTTACCCCTTTTTGTTCTTGCTCCTCTATTCCTTTATTTATTGGCTTTACCAGTGCCGGGCTACCAATTGGGGTTTCCTTTTCCTTTTTAATCTCTTCACCGCTGGTCGATTTGGCGTCTATTATTTTACTGGCCAGTATCTTTAACTGGAAAATCGCCATTGCCTATGTGGTGGTAGGTGTTGCCCTGGCGGTTATTGGGGGAACGATCATTAGCAAATTAAAACTTGAAGAGTATGTGGAGTCCTTTGTTTTTAGTAACAAGAGTAATAAGATGCTGGAAATTGAGCAGGCAGATTTAACTACTAGCGACCGCATAGAATTTGCTAAGGATCAAGTGTCGGAGATCATAAAAAAAGTATGGCTCTATATTTTGATCGGTGTTGGCATCGGCGCTGCGATCCATAATTATATTCCAGAGCCATTAATAACCGCTGTCCTAGGTCAAGACAAATGGTATTCTGTGCTCATAGCAACCATTGTCGGAGTTCCGATGTATGCTGATATTTTCGGGACATTACCGATTGCGGAAGCCTTGGTTGCCAAGGGAGTAGGACTTGGTACAGCACTATCCTTTATGATGGGTGTCACTGCGCTGTCGCTGCCCTCGATGATTATGTTAAAGAAAGTCGTTAAGATAAAACTGTTAGCCATCTTTGTGGGGATTGTGACCCTAGGCATAATCATCATCGGTTACGTCTTTAATGCCTTTGGTTTTCTTTTGATGTGAGGGAATTGCATAATTACCAAAAATTCTATTTAACCACAATATATAGTGTTTGACTAATATTAGGCTATCAATATATTGTGGTTAAATCTTAAATAAGTGAATTATGCAATTCCTTAATGTAAATACAAATCATAACCGGAGGAAGCTATTAACTATAGTGGGATTCAAGAAGCGAGCAGTGGAAAATGTGGCTGCTCATGGAGGGATGATCAAGGAGGGTGTTATTGATGAGTGAGGGAAATACTATGAAATCCAAAAAAAGTATGGCTACAAGAATCATCATACCAGCTTTGCTTTTGTGTATTGTAGTTGGTATCTGGGTTGCCAAGAATGATAAAAAAGACAGTGATTATGTGGGGAGCAATCCTGACTTTGCTTTGCATGTGACGGAGAAGATAGAGCTTGAAAAGCTAAAGTCCTACGGGCTTCCGATGATTATTGATTTCGGCGCGGATTCTTGTATTCCCTGTAAGGAAATGGCTCCAGTCTTAAAGGAATTAAATGAGGAGCTGCAGGGAAAGGCAATTATTAAGTTTGTGGATGTGTGGAAAGATCAGGCATTAGCTGAAGGTTACCCAATAAGTCTGATTCCAACCCAAGTATTATTTGATGCAAAGGGTAAGCCATACAAACCTAAAGAAGATGAAGTTATGCAGATGAAGCTGTTTTCACTGAGGGAGACTGGGGAACATGTTTTCACCACTCATGAAGGAGGAATGACTAAAGAGCAGATGTTGAGTGTGCTGAAGGAGATGGGGCTAGAATAATGGCTACAGTAGCAAATCAGTGGCTTGACTCTATTTCAGCTTCTATATCCGCAAATATCTGGCTGGCTCCGCTCCTGGCATTAGTTGCCGGAATAATAACTTCTATTACTCCCTGTGCGCTTACCAGTGTACCCCTTGTGATCGGTTATGTAGGAGGTAGTGGAGAACGGGATGCCAAAAAGGCTTTTTGGTTGTCAGTGGTGTTTTCGATCGGGATGGCTGTCACTTTTACCATTTTAGGCACAGTTGCTTCTCTTCTGGGAAGACTCATGCAAGGAACCGGCTCCTGGTGGTATATACTTCTTGGTGTGCTCATGTTGTTAATGGCTTTGCAGATCTGGGAGATTTTTAACTTTATTCCCTCTTCTTATGCTATTAATAAGAATACTAAACGAGGCTTTTGGGGAGCACTTTTTGCCGGAGTTTTAGGCGGCTTTTTTTCATCACCTTGCGCGACTCCTGTTTTAGTCGTTTTACTTGCTATCGTGGCAAAAGAAGGCAGCCTTTTATGGGGAATATTGCTTTTGACGCTGTATTCTTTAGGCCATAGTTTTCTGGTGTTGATTGCTGGTACGTCGGTAGGTTTTGTACGCAAGCTCTCATCAAGTGAGAAATATGGCAGGGTAAGCGAAAGCCTAAGAATTTTGATGGGGTTAATGATAGTATTAATCGCTTTTTATCTGTTTTATTTAGGGTTTTGATTGGAGGTGTGGGTAATGTGCGCTTGCAGACGAAGGTATCGGTGTCGATATTTCTAGCAAGGCTAACTTTCTACCTAAGGAAATCCTGCGGTCGATTCATCCGGCTCTGATTTTCGTTACTTCATGTACGGGAGCGGTAGCCAGCGTGAACGATTACTTAGTTTTAAAATTTAGGAAAGAAGGTTAGCTTAATGGTGTTTTCAGTGGAGAGTCTATGGCGAGCAGGGGGAACATTCCTCTATTTGTTTGGTGAGCTATTGCTATTATTTATCGGCATCAGTTTTTTGGTAGCAATGCTACAGATATATATATCTAAAGAGAAAATACAAAGGGTATTAACAACACCACGACAGAGTCTAAATAGTATCTTCGGCGCATTGTTAGGAGCGGTTACTCCATTTTGCTCCTGCTCAACTGTACCAATCCTGGTGGGACTCATTAAAAGTCGCGCTCCCTTTTCAGGTATAGTGTCGTTTCTTTTAACTTCACCAATATTAAACCCGGCAATAATTGCGTTATTTCTTACATTTTTCGGTCTAAAGGCGACTTTGATTTATACCATATCTACTTTTATCTTTGCAGTATTGGCAGGGCTTATCCTTGACAGACTGGGTTTTGAGAAAGAGGTAAAAAGAGTGTCGATTAAAGGTGGTCAACAAGATGAGGTGGTTTGGGAAAAGCTACAGGGTACATTTGGGCAAAAAAATCTAACGGCAGTAAAATATGCATTTAAAGATGCTTTTAGCTTGTTCCGTGGTGTTTTAGTCTTCTTGCTAATTGGGGCGGGGATCGGCGCCTTTATTTATGAATTTGTACCAACCGAATTGCTTTCTAAGTTTGCAGGGGCAAATAATATATGGGCAGTACCTCTGGCTGCGCTGGTAGGTATTCCCATGTATATTCGAACAGAAACGATGATCCCTATTGCGGGTATACTAATTGGAAAAGGTGTCGGTTACGGTACGATGATTGCGCTTATTATCGGCGGCGCGGGAGCAAGTATTCCTGAAATATCACTACTTAGCTCTATTTTCAAGAAAAAAATGCTGATTGCTTTTGTTTTATGTATCCTTTTCGTTGCCATCGCAACAGGATATGTATTTAATATAATAATGTAAATTTAGGAGGGCGTATGATGAGTAAGAAAAAAGGGTTCTTTAGTGGTTTACTCGGTGAAAAAAAATCAGGTGGTTGCTGCAATATGGAGATTATCGAAGAAACTGAAAGCTGTAGTTGCGGTTGCGCTGATGGGAGCTGCAACACAAGCGAGGAGAATAAAACTTTTATTGAGGGTGCAATGAGCATTAAGATTTTAGGTTCGGGATGCAAAAATTGTGTTACCCTTACAGAAAACACGAAACTGGCGCTAGCAGAAATGGGTTTGCAAGCAAACATCGAGAAGGTTACTGACCTATCGGCTATTACAGGATATGGAGTAATGTCGACTCCAGCCTTAGTTATTAACGAAAAGGTCGTTTCATCAGGAAAGGTTCTAAAACCAAAAGAGATAGTTAAAATTCTTGAAAAAGTGAGAGGAAAAGCTAATGAGTAACAATTTTACGGGATGTTGTTCGGGGGGCAGCGCATGCTGTCCTCCTCAACAGGAGAAAAAGCGGCTTTTGATTGATTTTCTATATTTGGATTTAAGTGTTTGTACCAGGTGTCAAGGAGCAGACAACAACCTTACTCAAGCAATTGATGAAGTGTCAGGGGTATTAGAGGCTGCCGGTTTTGAAATCGTAGTAAATAAGATTAATGTTACTACAAAAGAACTGGCGATCAAACATCAATTTCTAAGCTCGCCGACTATTCGGATTAATGGTACTGATATTAACCTGGAAGTTAAGGAATCTACCTGCCGAGAATGCGGAGACCTTTGTGGAGATGACATTGACTGTCGGGTATGGGTATATGAAGGTGTTGAATATACGGAACCGCCCAAAGCGATGATTATTAATGCTATTCTTAAAGCAGTTTACAGTGAACATAAAGCAAACACTGTCATCAGGAATGAGTATCAGCTACCCGATAATCTGCGACGGTTTTTTGATGCTTTAGAAAGAAAGGGGGATTAATTGATCATCCATTTCACATCCTTTTAATAGCGGTGCCATTAATTATTCAAACCTTTTTGATTTTCTTCATCGCTTATCTATGGGCAAAGCTGTGGAAACTGCCTCATGATGTGGCGGCGCCGGCAGGCATGATCAGAGCCTCAAACTTCTTTGAGCTTGCGGTGGCAGTGGCTGTTTCCTTATTTGGGCTAGATCCAGGAGCAACTCTTGCCACGGTCGTAGGAGTGTTAGTTGAAGTTCCAGTAATGCTTATTCTCGTTAGAATAGCAAATAAGACAAGAGGGTGGTTCGAACTAGCAAAATAACATCAAGGAGGGTGTGATGAGTAACATTAAGCCAAAGGTAGCTTTTATTTGTGTCCATAATTCATGTCGTAGTCAAATAGCAGAAGCACTGGGAAAACATTTT
>DHOO01000033.1:6215-15029 GCA_002409975.1 Firmicutes bacterium UBA5388 | reverse complement strand
AAGATGCGGTAAGGCTAATTAAAGAACTATATTCAATAGACATGGAGAAGACGCAATACTCTAAACTATTATCTGCTCTTCCACCGGTTGATGTTGTTATTACCATGGGCTGTAACGTGAAGTGCCCGTTCCTCCCCTGTAAGCATCAGGAGGATTGGGGGCTTGAGGATCCAGCCGGAAAAAGTGATGAGGAATTCAAAATGATCATTGCTGAAATTGAAAAAAAGGTTAAGGAGCTGGCGAACAAGATTTCGAATAAAATTGTAGATATTCAATAATAGGATATTCAGGAGCATGTATTGTTGAAGTTTGAGTTTTAAGGATTTTATTTGTATTTCTTATTGAAACTGCAAAATATTATTTGGTATTGACAAAGACGTAGCGTCATATTATAGTTGTCATTGCAACTATGTGTTGCTAGGGGGAGAATATGATGTTTTTGAAAAACATATCGGCTATTTCAAGATATGGATATATATATGCCCATAGAAACCTTAAAAACATTGATATCACTGGATCTGAACATGCAGTAATTATCTACTTGTCCAAGCATGATAGTGTCAATCAAGATCGTATCTCTGAATTTTTGATGCTTGATAAAGGAACAATTGCTAAAACATTAGCAAATCTTGAAGAAAAAAACTTTATTACCAGAACAGTAAATTCGCAAAATCGAAGGGAAAAAATTATATCGCTAACTGAATATGGGAAATCTGCGGTTGATATGGTTTTAAATATTGCAGAAGAGTGGCAAAGTAACGTATTAGATGGGTTAACTTTACAAGAAAGGGATGTTTTTTATAGACTTAGTGAAAAAATTGCTCACAACGCAAAAATGATTGCCTATAATAATTTGACAGGAGAAAAAGAATGAAGGATAATCGAATAAAGCTACTAAGTGAGGCCCCTGTAACTAAAGCAATACTTGTGATGTCGCTACCTGTTGTTATGGGGATGATGGTACAGGTACTGTATAATCTGGTGGACACTTTTTTTATTGGAAGATTAAATGACCCGAATCAGCTTGCCGCTGCAAATATCGCTACCCCCATATTTATGATGATGATGGCGCTTGCCGGAATTATTGGTACTGGAGCAGCATCATATATTTCTAGATGTCTTGGTGAGAAAAATAATGAGCAAGCAGATAAAACCCTTGTTATTAGTGTAGTCATTTGTATTATTTTGGGTATAGTTGTGACGATTGCCGGTTTTTTGTTATTAAAACCACTTATTACTGTTCTTGGAGCAAGTACTGGGACGTTTAAATTTACATATGACTATGTCTTTGTGCTATTAATGGGAAGCGTTCCTATTATGTGCAACTATGCTATGGGGCAACTATTGCGTTCAGAAGGTGATGCAATGGGCTCTATGGTAGGCATGCTTATTGGAACAGTTGTTAATATTGTTTTAGACCCAGTATTTATCTTTGCGTTTGGTATGGGTATGCAGGGCGCCGCTATAGCCACTGTTTTAGGAAATGTTTTTGCGCTTGCCTTCTATTGCTACCGCTATGCAAGGGGAAAAACGCTTTTGAAAGTTAAACTTTCCTTATTTACATTTAACAGAACTATCTGGAAAGAAATATTTGTAATAGGTACACCTGCTTCCCTTAGTCAGCTTCTGATGAGTGTTTCAATGATTGTATGCAATAATATAGCTGCAAGTTATAGTGATATAGTGGTTGCCGGTTTTGGCGTGTCGGCAAAAATAATAGCAATAGGAACATTTATCTTTATGGGTTTTGCTGCCGGCTGCCAGCCTCTTGTGGGATTTAATTATGGCGCTAAGAACTTTGAACGAGTCATGGCTATCATAAAAAAAGGAGTTGTGATGACTTCAATAATAGGCGTAACTTTGAGTGTGTTTTTTGGTGTATTTGCGCGCACTATAATCACCTTTTTTATATCTACACCTGAGGTTATAGATGCAGGAACGGTAATTCTGCGCGCACTGATGCTATCCTTGCCTTTTGTTGGAGGTCAAATGCTGTGTAGAACAACGGTTCAAGCTATGGGAAAAGCACTACCGGCTTTATTCCTTTCAATATCAAGACAAGGTGTCTTCTACTTGCCACTATTGTTCGTTTTAAATATAACGCTTGGATTTAAAGGTTTTATATACGCTCAACCGATAACAGATGTATTGATGCTTGTAATTTCAGCATTGATTTTACTAAGTATTATCAATAAAGACTCACTTATGCATAATGAGATTGAAAAAGAAAAGACGGAATGTAAACTTAAACTTGAAAAGTCTATGTTAGAGCCAACTCACGAAGAAACTTGATTATGTCTTAATTACTCATGCTTTGGAATTGCTTCTATGCTGATGGGACTATACCGGGATTTTCTTACGCTAATATTGGCTCTCTCAATAAGGAAGAAATAATTAGTACTTGTATTTTTTCGAAAATACGTTTCAGGAGAGGAATAGAATGAGAAGAATTGATAAAACCAAACTTTTGATTTTTATTCTTATGCGTTTATCGATTATTATTGCCGGATTGATTGCCATTTTTGAAAAAAACTGGACAGCCTTAGGAATGTCAATCTTAATACTGATTGCCATGTTAATACCGTCAATTATGGAAAAGCGATTTAATTTGGATATTCCCAGTGAGTTTGAGATCATTTTAATCTTCTTTATTTATGCCTCTTTATTCCTTGGAGAGATGCACCAGTTTTATGATAAGTTCTGGTGGTGGGATAAGATGCTTCATAGTCTTTCCGGGCTTATTTTAGGGAATATCGGTTTTCTCATCGTCAGTTATCTAAATAACTGTAGTAAAATGAATATAAGGCTAAGCCCCATTTATGTGGCGATTTTCTCCTTTTGTTTTGCGGTCGCCATGGGCGCGATTTGGGAAATCTACGAGTATTCCATGGATAAATGTTTTGGTTTCTTTATGCAAAGAGGTAGTCTAGATGATACGATGACGGATCTAATCTTGGATACGATGGGAGCATTGGTCTTTGCTGTTTTAGGTTATTTTCACCAAAAGGGTAGGATCAATATTATTTCTAAATATTTAGTCAGGTTTGACTTGGACTAATCTCGTTACAAAAAATTTATGCTTAAAAGAAAATAAATGATTAAAAAAGCCATTCGGGAGAATGGCTTTTATGTTTGTATCAGTTTGAACTTCCACTTTTTTATTAATTGCGATTTATTCCAAAGATGCAAAAAGAGAAAAAGTTGATTTGTTACTTGGAATAGTGGTGATAGTTGGTGGTAATTATGAAGGCAACAAGAAGGGTTATTAAATGAAAGACATTTAAGGAGTGGAAAAGGCGGCATTAAAGAAGTGGATTGCTTATTCCCTCCTTAAGCTTTTTTGGAGAGGAAACTTTAATTTATGTTGCTATTTTTTACAGGCAGCGGCTTTATTATGCTGAGGACTAAGCGGTTCTGGCAGTAAATCTTGCCGATTTAATTTGGAAACAAAACAAACTATGTAAATTAAGTGAAAGTATTAGCCAGGAAAATCCTTATAGCAGGGAAAAATAAAGAAGAAGAAAATTTGGAATTTTGATCTAGGTCAAAGCGACTTAGTTACGGAGGACATATAATAAAGCCATCACTGAAAGGGAGGAATAAATTATGACCACAAAAACCTATCAATTAGAGACTCTAACCTGTCCAAGCTGTGTGCTTAAAATTCAAACTGCTTTAAAAAAAAATGAGGGAGTACAGGAAGTCGAAGTATTATTTAATTCGAGTAGAGTCAGGGTTACTTTTGAGGAAACCGTAGTAGGATCCGGAGCGCTCGTAAGAATCATCGAAGCTTTGGGGTTTAAAGTGTTAGGAGAAAAATAAGACCAGTACTGGCAGGGAGGGAAGGGGTATGATTAAATTAACAACGGGACAAAGGGTTTTAATCTCTGGCTTACTGGCTGTCACTTCTTTTATCTTAAAAAGCACGATTGGACAGCAACCGATTACTAGTATTGTTATGATCGCCACCGCAGTTATGGCCGGGACACCAATTTTGAGGAATGCGATCTCAGCGCTACGTTATAAAATATTGGGGATCGATGCCCTGGTATCAATCGCTGTGCTGGGGGCGATGTTTATCGGGGAGTACTGGGAAGCGGCAGCTGTTACCTTTCTCTTTATGTTCGGCGAATATCTGGAGTCAAAGACTCTGGAAAAGACCAGATCATCGATTAAAGCGCTCTTAGAGTTGGCTCCGGATGTGGCTCGCGTGATTAGAAATGGTGAAGAGCTGGAGATCTCTCCAGAAGAAGTAATGACAGGAGATACCTTAGTAATTAAACCCGGGGAGAAAATTTCAGTGGATGGGACGGTGATTGAGGGCAGCGCTTATGTAAATCAAGCAGCTATTACCGGAGAATCAATCCCTGTGAGCAAGCAGCTGGAGGATGGGGTTTTCTCGGGGACGATTATCGAATCCGGCTATTTAAAAGTTAGAGCTGATCGAGTAGGAGAAGATACTACTTTTGCCCGCATCCTCCAGATGGTAGAGGAAGCTCAGGATAAAAAAGCTAAGACGCAAAAGTTTCTTGAAGAGTTTTCTAAATACTATACTCCTTCCATTATTATCTTATCGCTAGTCCTCTTGTTATTCACCGGGGATCTGGTCTTGTCTCTAACTTTACTGGTAATTGCTTGCCCAGGCGCCTTGGTAATCTCCACTCCAGTTTCGATTGTGGCGGGAATTGGGAATGGCGCTAAACATGGGGTGTTGGTTAAAGGTGGAGAAGTGATGGAAAAACTGGGGAAAGTTAAGATATTGGCTTTTGACAAGACGGGAACCTTAACCATTGGAAAGCCGATGGTTAATCGGGTAAAAACTTATGGTCTCGAGGAAAATGAACTGTTGAGAATCGCAGCTATTGGTGAAGCTTACTCTGAGCACCCTTTAGGAAGGGCGATTATCAATCAAGCAGAAAAGGCGCTAGGTCCGCTTACTCAAGTGCCGGAAGCATCCGAAATAATCGTCGGTCAAGGTTTGAAAGTAGTTGTTGAGGGGAAAACAATTTTAATCGGCAACAGAAAACTGTTTGCGGAAAATGCTGTGAACATTGAAGAACAGGAGAATTATATTAGGTCTGAGGAAGAACAGGGACAAACTGCGGTTCTGGTCGGAGATTTAAGCGGGCTATGGGGTGTGATCTCGATTGCGGATCAGGTTAGAGACGACAGCAAAAAACTGATTACCAACTTAAAAAGATTGGGTGTAGAAAAAATAGTAATGCTGTCCGGAGATAATAAAAGGGTAGCTAAGGCAATCGCCAATGAGCTAGGAATTGATGATCACTATGGCGAGTTACTTCCGGAGGGAAAAGTTAAAGTTTTAGGGGAGTTACAGGAAAAGCACGGGATGGCGGCGATGGTGGGAGATGGAGTGAACGATGCGCCGGCTTTAGCCTCTGCCGATTTGGGGATTGCCATCGGTGGCGCGGGAACAGATGTGGCGATGGAGACTGCCGATGTGGTCCTGATGTCGGATGAGATTAGGAAACTCTCTCATGCCATCGGCTTAAGTCGCGCCACAGTTAGAAATATGAAGCAAAATATTTACTTTGCCTTGCTGGTCGCCGCCACACTTTTAACGGGAGTACTCTTCAAAACAGTTAACTTATCTTTTGGGATGCTGGTTCATGAGTTAAGCGTCTTGTTAGTAGTAATCAATGCGATCCGACTTCTGGGCTATGGAGATCGAGGAAAGTCAAAAAAGCAAGTTGCGTTGTAAGAAAATTGTATAGGATTGTTGACAAATGACCAAGTAAACGTAAGATCTAACGTTTACTTGGTTTTTTTTATTGTTGTCAGGTGCTAAAGGGAACAATAATTTTTGTATTATAGTCATTTGCTTCATTCAATTAAAAAGGAGGGAGTTAATCAGAAGACAGAGAATATTACAATATATAATTTAATAGAAACTAGGAGAGTGTACTGATGCCTATAGATTTTTGTAATGAGCTAAAGATTCGGGAAAAGTTAGAGCAAATTGACTGCTTTATGCTGGATCTGGATGGCACTGTTTATCTGGGAGATCACCTTTACCCGTGGTCGCTCGGGTTTCTGGATCGCCTTAAGGAACTGAAAAAGAACTTTATCTTTGTTACTAACAATTCTTCCCGTAAAGGCGCCTATTATGTCGCCAAGTTAACACGAATGGGGGTATCGCTACAAGCGGAACAGGTATTTACTTCTGCTGAAGCTACCCGGTATTTCTTAAAAAGCAACTATTCCTCCCGCCATATTTATCTCCTCGGAACTCCCGACTTGGAGGAAGAGTTTTGCGAAGATGGTTTTCACCTTACGTCCACCGATCCGGCTGCGGTGGTGTTGGGGTTTGATCAAACATTGACTTATGACAAATTACGAGTGGCTTGCGCCTTACTCCGACAAGGCATACCTTTTATTGCTACCCACCCTGATTTTAACTGTCCGACACCGGAGGGGCCGATTCCGGATTGTGGCGCGATGATTGCTGCAATCACCGCTTCGACTGGTGTCAGTCCCAAAATCATTGGTAAGCCTTACCCGGAAATGGTGGAAGCGCTTTGTTCTAAATTTGGTTTGCAGCGGAAAAACATTGCCATGATCGGCGATCGTTTGTATACTGATATTGCGATGGGTCAACAATCAGGTATTACTTCAATTCTGGTGCTAAGTGGTGAAACGCAACTTGAAGATGTGAAGGATTCCCCATATGTTCCCGATATAATTGTTGCTAACCTAGGCGAACTAACGGAATGGCTAAAGTAAGAAGAATAGATTTCAGTATACTTCGGTTAAGGAATTATATAATTTAAAAATAATTACTTAGTGTCATAAACTAAAAGGTTATTTTGAGGAGGGTTTAAATGGAGTGCCATCATCATCAGCAGGAAGGCAAAATGTGTATTGAAATCGTCCCTATTTTTGCGCATCTTAGCTATGAAGAGATGAGAGAGATTGCCGGAATCACTACCCAGAAAACCTTTGAAAAAGGGGAATTGATATATCTTTCAGGTGATACAGGAGACAAGCTTTATGTAATACATAGGGGCAAGGTTAAAATAACCAGATTATCCGATGCCGGAAAGGAACAAGTAATAAGAGTGTTGGGTCCGGGAGAATTTATGGGGGAGCTTTCACTTTTTAGCGCTAGTTATTTAACTGATAATGCTGAAACTTTAGAAAAAACCAACGTGTGTATAATCGCTGCGGAGAAAATCAAAGAACTAATGAAAAAGTATCCCACCATTGCCTTTAAAGTGATGGAGGAATTAAGCGAAAGACTGGAAAAAGCGGAGAAACTCATAGAAAAGATTAATCTGCATGGCGTCGAAAAAAGATTAGCTGAAACTCTTATAAATATGGCCAATGAGCAAGACGAAGTAATTTTAAAGATGAGTAAGAAGGATTTAGCTTCCCATCTAGGTATGAGTCAGGAAACCTTGAGCAGAAAGTTATCAAATTTTCAGGATTTAGGCTTAATTAAACAAATTGGACAAAGACAGATCAAGATCTTAGATAAAATCGCCCTTGAGGAAATAGAATAATTTTTAAGTTCAAAATGGGAATTAAGAAGATAAAGTTTATTGACAGAGATTAGTTATCTATGCTAACATATGAATGAACCGTCATTCATGCACTGAAAGGGGAAAAAAGGATGGAAGATGATAAAAAGGAAAGAATTCGTGAAGCAGCGATTAAGGTAATGGCGGAAACAGGATTCTTTAATACCAAAACCTCTAGTGTGGCGGAAGAGGCCGGAGTCGCGGTAGGGACTATTTATAATTATTTTCGGAGTAAAGACGAGATTCTGGAGTACATATTTGCGGTTGAATTAAAAAAAAGATTAACTATTTTAAACAGGCTAAGGGAATCGACAGAGGGGTTCTGGGGAAAACTGGACCGTTTTTTGTCTTATCATTTCCAGGAGATCATTAAGCAACCGGAGATTGGACGGATTTTGGTACGGGAGAAAGAATATCCACGGAAAAACGGCGCTACCCAGATCAGTGGCTATCTGCAAAAAATTCCGGAGGCGATTGAACTGATGCTAAATGAGGCGATGGAAAGGGGTGAGATTGGAAAACATAAGGCAAAAGTAGTAGCGGCTATTATTTTTGGCGCGGTGCAGGGAGTGGTCGAAAAGACGGTTAATACGGATGATTTCTCCTTGTTGACTACTGCGGCTCAGGATTTAGTGGAACTTTTGAAAAAGGGCTTATAACATAGCTTTGGCGCTTCGAGCAGGAGATATTTGAGAAAAGTAAAAGGGAAGTTATTTACTTTAATGAATGAATGTTCATTCAAATACTGGAGGGATCAATTAGTGAAAAAACTAGTGAGAATAGCAACCGATCATCCTAGAGCCGTGATCTCAATAATTCTTATTCTTACGGTGGTTTTTGGTTTTTTTGCCACTCGAGTCACGATGACTACGGACCTTAAAGAGTTTTTCCCCCAAGATGACCACCGAGTGATCACCTATGAACAGGTGGAAGCGGATTTTGGGGCGGCCGAATATATTATGCTGGCGCTCGAGGCGGAAGATCTTTTCCATCCGGCGACGATTAGAAGTATTGATTTAATAACCCGGGATCTGGAAGAAATAGAGGGAGTAGCGACCGTTAGAAGCCTGACCTCCGTAGATGAGATTAAAGGAACCGAATGGGGGTTGGAGATCTCTCCCCTGGTCTCAGAGCTTCCGACTACCCCGGAGGCGGGCGAAGATTTAAGAGAAAAAGTATTAGCTGATGAACTGTATAGCGGAGCAATTGTTTCCAAGGACACCAAGGTTGGATTAATCATCATTGAAGTCCAACCGGATGCTGATTCGGTGGC
>DHOO01000033.1:1314-5901 GCA_002409975.1 Firmicutes bacterium UBA5388 | reverse complement strand
GTGGCTTTACCCTTCGCCACGGTCTTTATTAGTCTGATCTGGACCCTGGGATTGATGGGGTTGCTAGGCAAGAAATTATCTCCTTTAAATGCGGTCATGCCGATTATTCTGGTCAGTTTAGGGAATGCCTACGGGATTTACCTACTTAATCGCTTTGGGGAGGAACTCTCCCGGGGCAAAAAACGACGGGAGGCGGTTGTCTCTGCGCTGATCGCCGTGGGACCGGCGATTATTATGGCGGGCGCCACCACGGTTGCCGGCTTTGCTTCCAATCTGTTTAGCGATATTACCTTGATGCGGGACTTTGGTCTTTTTACCTCCTTCGGAGTGGCGATTGCCTTTGCGGTCTCCTTGACCTTCATTCCCGCGGTCTTATCTTTGTTCCCGGCTCGTCCCCCGGCGCATGCAAAGAAAACCAGAGAGGGAAAGACGCTTCAGCTCTTGGCCGGGTGGATTAATCATAAACCCCGAAGTATTGTAGTGGTTTCGCTGTTGCTCCTTCTGACGACCGCCTTGGGTCTTCCCCGCTTACGGACGGATAGTAATTTCTTTAATTTCTTTCCTGAAGATTCCCAACCTAAGATCGCTTATAACCTAGTCAAAGAGAAATTTACCGGCTCGGAGAGCGTAGAGATTGTGGTTGAAGGAGATCTTCAAGACCCGAAACTTTTAACCGCGATGAAAGGATTCCAGGAAGAGCTTAAAGCTACAGGGATCATCGGTGAACCTACTTCGCTCGTTAATATTCTGGAGAGAACGAACCAGGCGATGCATGAAGGAAACCCGGATTATAAAACAGTTCCTGATGATGAGGCGCTGATTGCCCAATATCTATTGTTGGTAGAGATGAGTGATGATACCTATCTCAGTAAATTCGTCACCCCCGATTACCGGCAGGCGAGGATTCAGGCTTTAGTTAAGGATACCTCTTCTTCGGGTACCGCCAGGCTCTTGGCGGCGATTGAGGAGTTAAAAGAGAAGCATTTTTCGTCTGACGAGGTTAGGGTTACAGAAACAGGGATTATTGTCTTGATCGATGCCTTAGCGGAGATGATTATCCAGGGACAGATTAACGGTTTAATCTTTGCGCTGATTGCTGTTCTCCTGATTCTTTTGCTGTTACTCCGTTCTTGGCAGGGAAGCATTCTCTCCGTTATTTTGATTGGGTTTGTGACCATCATTAATTTTGGGGTGATGGGCTGGCTTGGCATTCCCTTAGATATTGTGACCGTTTTAATCAGTAGCATTGGTGTAGGAGTAGGAATTGATTATTCCATCCATATCTACTCCCGGTATTTAGAAGGGAAGAGAAAAGGATTGGATGTTAAGGAGGCGATAACCGTGGCGGTGACCGGCACAGGTAAATCAATTGCCAGTAATGCGGTGGCGGTAATCAGCGGTTTTATCGTTCTGGTCTTCTCTACTTTTCCTCCTTTCAGATATTTTGGGATCTTGGTCAGTTTGATTATGTTTTTTGCGGCTGCCGGCGCCTTGCTTTTTATCCCGGCGGTAACGGTCTGGCAAGCATCCTGGCAACGAAGTAATAAAAAAATAAAACTGGAGGTTTGAAGATGAAAAAATTATTGATTTTTGTGGCGATAATAGCAATGATCGCCGTTCCTCGAGTTTATGCTGTTCCTGTGAGTGGAGAGGCGGTTTTAGACAAGATGGATGCGACGATGAAAGCGGAGCGGAAATACATGGAAGAGGAGATGGTCCTGGTTACCGCCTCGGGGGCGGAGCGCAGCCGGGCGGTGGCCGTCTGGAATAAAAATGTGGGAGAGGAAGAGATGATGCTGGTGCGTTTCCTGGGACCGGCTAATGTTAAAGGGACGGGATTTTTGATGAAAAATGATGAGATGTGGCTTTATCTCCCGGCGCTCGGTAAAGTAAAGAGAATTGCCGGTTCGGCCAAACAAGGGAGTTTTATGGGGAGCGATCTTAGTTACGAGGATATGGAGGCGTTGGGCAGCGCGGGCTTCTCCGCCACGCATCAGGTTAAAGCGTTTAAAGAAACAAAATCAGAGGGAACTGCCGTCTATCAACTGGATTTAGTTCCGCTTGACCCCGAGAGCAGCTACAGTAAGTTGGAAATATTGGTTCATCAAGAGCTTTATTTACCATTACAGATCATTTATTATGGCCGGGATGGCCTGGCCATGAAAAAATTAACCACCTTCGAACACCAACAAGTTGACGGTCGCTGGGTAGCCAGGCGGTTGCAGATGGAAGACCTCAAAAAAGGAAGTAAGACGGTGCTAAAAGTGAACAAGGTGGATTTCAATCCGGCGGTTGATGACTCTGTTTTTAGCACTAGATATCTGGAAAGGGGGATCTAAAGATGAAGATTAAAGTGGGTAAAAGATGGATAACGCTAGTTATTTCCTTATTGCTCCCGGTGGGGATGGGATTAAAGACCACCCCGGCGGTAGCGGCAGGCATCAGCGGGGGAGAATTCTCTCTCACCGCGGAGTATAGGGGAGAGATGAAAAACAGCCATCCTCGCCCGGTTTATAACTTAGCTTTAGAGACTCAACAGGCTGAAACAGGCGTTGGTTTTTATATAGATTTGAACTTCGGTGGTGATCTCCGCCAGCTTCAGCCTCAGATAGAGATCGGCGAAGCCTATCTTGATTTTTCCGGAGAAAACCACGAACTCCGGATCGGTCGCCAGCGGCGGGCATGGGGGGCGGCGCTGGAGATTAACCCCACCGATAATTTAAACCCGCCTAATCCGGCTGATCCGTTTGGGGAGAAAGAACCGGTAATAATGGTGGCCGGTGATTACTACTTGAGTAACACCTATACGCTAACCGGGGTCATTATTCCTTTCCACCAACCGGCAGTACATAAAATTCTTCTTCCGACCGGTCTGTTTGAGGCTGATCCGGTCGTTGATGACTGGACTAATACCCAATATGCTGTGCGGATTAGTGGTAAGGGAGTTTACGGTTGGGATTATGCTCTTTGTTATTTGCGGGGGTTTGAGGCTCTTCCCTTTATAAAAATAAAGAAGACTTCTACCGGTCCCGTGCCCGAGAGGATTTATTTTCGTGAATATCAGGTGGTCGGCCTGGACCTGGCCACCGGTCTGGGTGGCGCTGGTCTCTGGACGGAGGCCGCTTACTTCTTCCCCCGAGAGGGCGACCAGTACTATACGGCAGTGGCTGGTGGGGATTATAAATTTGGCACTGGGCTTTACCTGGTAGGACAGTTAGTATTTAAAAAGGATCGTATGCAAAATAAGGAGTTACTGCTCCAACAGGCCTTGGAGTTACCGATTGCCGCCATTCATTCTTTGCGCTTCGGTTCGCTCTATAATACGGAAACCGGTGGGTTCATGCTCCGACCCGAAGCCGAAATTTCCGTAGGCGACGACGCCTCCCTAACTCTGGCTTACCGGTATGTCGAGGGGGACCTCTTTACGGAGATGTCCGAGGGTAATATAAAAGGGAATAGTTTTAATGTAGGGTTGAGTTATTATTTTTAATTCTAGTTTAGAACAATTATTATTTAAATTGGGGGTGTAGGGACTGATGAACGTTGCTATATCCCCTTTTTTTACGTTGATTCAGGAGGTAAATCCAACGATCGAAGAGGAAAAAAAGCGCACAGGGAGAATAAAGTGGTAATCCTTATAGATAGCGCACTGAAATAAAAGGAGGGTAATCCCGTGCTGACGTTGACTGTATTTTTAAGCGGAGCTGTATTAATGGCTTTGGAGATGGTGGGCAGCCGGATCCTGGCGCCGACCTTCGGTAGTTCGATTTATATCTGGGGCTCCTTGATTGTTGTGGTTATGGCCGCCCTCACCCTCGGCTATTATGTCGGCGGACGGATTGCGGATCGCTTCCCGGATCTATTAGTTATTGGTATTATATTAGCCATCGCCGGAGCTTTTATCGGTTTTCTCCCGTTTTGGACAAGCCGGGTAAATTTTTTCTGCGGACAGTTGGAACCAAGAGCCGGTTCGCTCCTGGCGGCCTCTGCTTTCTTTTTTCTTCCCAGTATTCTTTTGGCCATGATTTCTCCGTATGCGGTCAAGCTAGCCGGGCAAAATCTAGCGAACCTCGGGAATATTGCCGGCCGTTTATCCGCCATTTCCAGCGTTGGCAGCGTGATCGGTACTTTGGTGACTTCCTTTTTTCTGATTCCATTGACCGGAGTACGGAATATTGTCCATGCTTTAGGTTTAATTCTCCTTCTTTTAGCCTGCTTAATCTTTCTCCGCAAAGCGGTCAGCCAAAGCGCCTCTGCCCGCAGGGTTATGTGGGCTACGAGGGCAGCCATTCTCCTAATTTTAATGATAAGCGTGTTTTTGGTCGTCATGTGGCGCTCCGGTTCCACACGCCTGAATTTCGGCCGGAATGGAGTTCTTTATGAGCGGGATACCTTGTATAACCATATTACGGTTACGGAAAACGGTTCCCTGCGCTACTTGCGTTTTGATAATTCCCTGCAAAGCGCCATTGATTTAAATAATCCATTAGATCAGATGTTTCGCTATACTTCTTTTCTGCATTTAGGGGTCGTTGCCAACCCCCAAGCGGCGCGGGCGTTATTTATCGGCCTGGGCGGCGGTTCGGC
>DHOO01000033.1:0-1034 GCA_002409975.1 Firmicutes bacterium UBA5388 | reverse complement strand
CGGTTGTTTGTCGAACAAACCGGACGGGCAATTGCGCGCGGACAGACCGTCCCTTATGATCTGGTGGTGATCGACGCCTATTCGGAGAGTACCATTCCGTACCACCTTACTACTTTGGAATTTCTGCAGTTGGTCCGGAAAATTTTAGCCCCCGATGGCGTGGTTGTTTCCAATATTATCGGGGCCCTCACCGGCCCCTACAGCGGTTTGTTTCGAGCAATGACTCGTACCTTTACCGCTGTTTTTCCCCAGGTCTATATTTTTCCGGTTGGGGGTTGGCAAGGGGTAGAGGATATCTATGAACAAAACATCGTTTTGCTCGCTACTTTAGATCCCCACTACCGGCCAAAAGCAGCCTGGCAGAGAAAAGCGGAAGCGTACCATGCTCAGCAGTTAATTACTGAGGATGTTTCTTTTTTCACCCAGAACATGGTGGATGATCCGCTGATTTTTCAGGAAGAATGGTTGACCGAGGTCCCGCTCTTAACCGATGATTATGCGCCGGTCGATACATTGAAGCATCCATTACTATAAATAGAGGTTCTGGGGGGATCTTAGTAAACCGGGTTAACTGTCCTAAGCTAAATATTCATGCAAACCCAAGCAAATTATGGTATAATCGGGATGATTTAACATTGGGGGGTTTATGGAATGAAAACAATCAAGTGTTTATTACTGGTCTGTCTTATGTTACTGGTGACTACTTCGCAAGTGTTGGCCGCTAACTTAAACCAGCCCAGTCTGTCGGCGGAAACGCTCCTTGGGAATCTGGCGCAGGCCAAGAAGACGGAACGAATTATCGGAGGGGTAACGCTTACCGCCTTGGGGATTGGGACGGGGGTTTTAGTATCAACGATCAAGAGCGGAGAAGACCTTAATAAAGAAGATGTTGATGTTTTAAAGACAGTCGGTTATTGGGGCGCCGGAATTATGATCGGATCGGGAGTTATTATCTTAGCCTTACCATCAGAAGCGGAAAACCATTATAAGGATGTTAAAACGATTAATGACCCGGCAGCTCGGGAGAATGCGGC
>DHOO01000047.1:15457-50380 GCA_002409975.1 Firmicutes bacterium UBA5388 | reverse complement strand
CTTGTCGACTCATCCGACTTCTTTTAAATCACTTCGTGATCTTAATTTAATGTAGTCGGCATGAGCGACTACCTAAAAATATTACCTAGAGCTTAAGCTTAACCTTCATAACTGTCGTTTGCGGGGTTACTTTTCCCTTATAAAGCTTCATCGATTTTACATTGCCCATATTGGTGATAATTAATGGAGTCAATGTTGATTTGCCGGTTTCTTCAATAAGGTTTAAATCAAATTCCATAATTTTATCTCCGGCTTTAACCCATTGACTCTTTTCAATAAAGCTTTTAAAACCTTTCCCTTTCATCTCAACGGTATCAATCCCGATATGAATCAGTACTTCCAGCCCTTCTTTAGTCCTTAAGCCGATCGCATGTTTGGTAGGAAACACCTGTACAATTTCACCATTAACTGGAGCGAAAAGCATTCCTTGATCTGGTTTAAAGGCCACTCCGTCTCCAACCATTTTACTTGCAAAGACTTCATCCGGAACATTAGATAGATCAACAGTTTCTCCATTAACCGGTGACTTGAATTCTACAATTTTTTCTTTCTTGAAGAAAAGGCCCAGCATCATTGTTCCTCCTTAGCCAAAAATAGTTCAAATTAATTAACTACTTCTTTAAAAGATAATAAAGCTTATACATCTTTGCTATTCTAAGCCATTGTAAATACTTTTTCCCCACCAACAATCGTCATCATGATATTAAGATTTTGATCAAACACAACTAAGTCCGCATCTTTTCCTGGAGCAACGCTACCTTTTTGCTTTTCAATGCCAAGCAGTTTGGCCGGGTTTAAAGTCGTCATTTTCACCGCATCCTCGATCTTCATCCCTGTGTTGGTCATAAAATTCCTTATAGCTTCATTGAGTACAAGGGTACTACCAGCTAAGCTCCCGTTACTAAGCTTGGCTTGATGATCCTTAACATAAACCTTTTGCCCTCCCAGATCGTACTCGCCATCCGCTAACAGACAAGCTCGCATTGCATCGGTAATCAAAATAATCTTCTCTTCTCCTTTTACCTTTAAAAGTATTGTTTGCACCGCTGGATCAACATGGATATTATCAGCAATCAATTCGCAAGTAACATCATGCCAGAGCGCAGCCCCTACTACTCCAGGGTTACGATGATGCAGTGGCGTCATACCATTAAAAAGATGAGTAACATGGGAAGCTCCGGCTTCAATCCCTTTAGTTGTCTCATTAAAAGTAGCATTAGTATGTCCTATAGATACAACTATCCCAGACTGCACAGCCTGTTTAATAAAATCGATACTTCCTTCTTCTTCGGGAGCAATGGTAAGCAGTCGAATTACATCTAAATAGGGGCTTATTAGTTCGAAATCCGGCTGCCTAATATATTTTTCATCCTGTGCGCCTTTATATTTTCTACTTAAAAAAGGCCCTTCCAGATTACAACCTAAAACTTGGGCGTATTGGGCTGAATCGGTCATGTTCTTCCTAATCCGTTCTAAAGCCCGCTTAATCCGGGAAAACTCCATGGTCATGGTGGTAGGAAGGAAAGCAGTAACCCCTTTTGTCACCAGATGACGAGCAATATTCCTGATGGCGTGGTCATCATCGTCCATCACATCATAGCCGGCACAGCCATGAATATGAATATCGATAAAACCAGCTGACAGATAGGCGCCTCCGACATCAATTACTTCCATTCCCGGTCCGATCTGATTTTCCGCCACAATCTCTTGAATGCGTTGATCGAAAATCACGCCTTGGTTTTCTACCACACCATTTTCTGTGATCAGTTTCATGTTTTTTATTGCCTTCATCTCTGGACACTCCTTTATTCTATCTTAAGGAATTGCATAATTACTTAAGCTTGTATTTGACACTTCGAGGCTTGTCAATTCTCTTAACTTTGATTAAAATCACTTCGTGATGGGAAGGGTAACCAGACTTATATTCGAGGGGATTGGCTAATTTTTGAAGTCCCTTCATTCAGAATATATTGTGATTTTACCTGAAATATAGAGATTAGACAATCCCTAGTGGGGCTATCAATATATTAATCTGAATTCGTGACATCCTTAGCCATCAGGGGAAATCGTGAAAGCTTGCGATAGCGTTTCCCCTGGTATAGATCGATTAGTCATGAATTCAGGACTTCAGATATGTGGTTAAATTTCAATTAATTAAATTATGTAATTCCTTATTCTATAAGGTTACCACCTTTTAATCCCTTGCTTTGAAGGGACTTTATCTGTTAATGGAGCGCGCCATCCGTGAATATGTATGCCGTTTCCCCCTAATGGCTATGCTATAACTCATAATATTCTCCGGAATAGCGATTCCTGGGTAACCTGCGTCCCCTAAATGATGAAGATCCGTACCTGTCATTTTACACAGCAGAGCAATTTCTCTAATCGTCTGCTGATCAGCGCCTTCCTGTGAAGTCCCGATCGTCGTCATCGTTAACACTCCACGAGAATGGGCTATTTTCACTAAACTTCTGATATATTCCATGGTAATTCCAGGAACACTACCGGGAGCAGGTAAGAGTAAAATATCGCATCCTGCTTCAATAAATTCTATGGCATCTTGCGCGGTGATGAGCTGTTCGCCGCTTTCGCTTAGAACTCCAGCAGCATGCATCTTTCCAGCGGCAATAATTAATTCGGCGCCTAATTCCGTTTTTATACTGGTGATAGCACGGATAATTTCCTGGTTGGAAACCAAGGTCTCAGGGTTTCCAGTAAGGACTATAAAGTCCGCCCCCAGGTCCCGAGCTTTTCTAGCAGTAGCTACCGACGCCCTTCTTCCTGAAGCTAAGTTAGAAGTTTCCTCATTCACTGCTTCCAGATTAACCCCAATTATTCTTCCAGTCAACTCTTTAATCGTTTTTATAATTGTCTCCGAGTTACTGGTGGGTAAACCATAAAAAACAGGATGATCAAGATCAAGCATATTTAGGAGTAAAAGATCAGCGCCAAAAGCTGCCGCCAATTCAGCATTGCTAATATCATAAAGTAAGGGTGATATAGCGCCGATAATTTCGCTAACAAGCACCCGACCCTCACTAGCTTTAATCGAAGTTAAAATCTCCTTTTTACCCATCGTGTTAAAATCTGTGGCATTACAATCAAGGAACCTTTTTATCATCCTTTTCCCTCACTAACCGTCTTTTTTTATAACACATCACTAGTTCCATAAACAAGCATCAAAGTATTTTTTTGAATCATTTTTCTCTTGTTTGAGTAGATTTCCTAATTTCTTTGGAAATATTCTCGTTACTCGTCACTGATCGCTCATGGGAAAGCTTATCTTATAGACATGACCAATCAATAATTTGACTTTCAAAACAAGTATCATACAACTCATACACTTTCTTGGTTTAGGAAAGCCTCCTGTATTTTCCAGAGAATCATCATCTAGATTAACCTATTAAGTACTGCAGGAGCCATTGGGCTCCTGCAGTACTTAATTCTTTTTAGACAGACAGATTCCTTGAGGACATCACTGCCTTAATATGAGTGACCAAAGGATCAGCAACCGTACCCACAACAATCTGGTAGTTATTACCAGGCAACTTTAAAACCGCTGTTGCGCCCAGTTCTTTTAGCCGAGCTTCATCTACTTGCTCGCCATTATTAACAGTAATTCTTATTCTAGTGATACAGGCATCAACTACTTTAATATTTCCTTTTCCACCAAGCGCCGCAAGTACTTCAGAAGCTTTTTCCCGTAATTCGGTATTACTTAAACCAAGAAGAGCTGCAGATTCTTCTTCGATCCTCCCCGGTGTAGGGATATTAAGTTTTTGAATGAAGAAAACAAAAACTAAATAGTAGACTACCCCAAAGGCTAAACCAATTAATAGAAGCCCGATGGGGTTTTCTGAAATACCAAAGCTTAGCACATAATCAATAAAACCAGCGGAAAAGCCAAAACCGCATCTCATGCCAAAAGCAGTAGTCAAAGCAAGGCTAACCCCACTTAACAATGCATGAGCGATATAAAGCACAGGAGCCAGGAACATAAAGAGAAACTCAATCGGTTCTGTGATCCCTGTTAGAAATGAAGTGAAAGCCACCCCAAAAAGCATCCCCGCAACGGATTTACGATATTCCTTTTTCGCGGTGGAAATCATGGCCAGACAAGCGGCAGGTAAGCCAAACATCATAATTGGAAAAAATCCGGTCATAAAAGTCCCAGCTGTCGGGTCCCCAGCGAAGAAGCGATGAAGATCACCAGTAATTAATTTCCCCGCCGCATCAACAAACTCTCCGAATTGGAACCAGGCAAAAGAGTTGATAACATGATGAAGACCGAGCGGTATTAATAGACGATTGAGAAAACCAAAGATAAACCCACCGGTTGCGCCGGAAGTAGCAATCACATTGCCAAAAGAACTAATATAGCTTTGGATTAATGGCCAGACATAGCCGGCAAGCACCCCTAAGATTAACGCATAGAAAGAGGTAATAATCGGCACAAATCGCTTACCACCGAAAAATCCGAGGAAATCCGGGACTCTGATCGCTTTATATTTGTTATACAAAAACGCCGCTAATAGACCGGAGATAATCCCCGCCAAAACCCCCATGTTAATTGTGGAATCGAAAGTATTAGCTACCTTTGTTAAGACAAAAAAACCCACTGCGGCGGCAAGACCAGCCACCCCGTTATTTTCTTCGGCCAAACCAATGGCAATTCCAATCGCAAACAACAAAGCCAAGTTGCCGAAGATCGCATCTCCAGCCGCAAACATCCACTTGAGATCAAGAACATCACCGGCTCCTAACCTCAATAATAGAGCCGCCGCCGGAAGAACAGCCACTGGGGTCATCAGTGCCTTCCCCAGTCTTTGGAAACCACCTAAAAAGTCCCTTTTCATCACTAGAATCCTCCTTTTTTTATTTTAGGAAACAAAAAAGAGCCAAAAGGAAACCCCTCTCAGCTCTTGCCTAAAAGTTGCACGCTGTTTGATAAAATATATACTTTCAATTACAGTATAATTAAATAATTGTTAGTTGTCAATAGCATTTTTTAATCTTTCAATGTGTAAAGCAAGATAGCCTATTTCTTCTTGGGGAATACTCTCATAGAGTTCTTCTGCCATCATTTTTCCCACTACCTTTGCCAGACGATACGAATCTTTATAAGTTTTCTTGATCGCAGATAGTAAGTCATTTTTAATTGAAATATTCTTTAGTATTCTTTCAACCGCATAGCGGATATGAGAAGCAAACCTGGCATAATCAATGGATTTGCGATCAATCTCTATCTTAAGCTCGTCCTCAATAATTTCAATCGCAGAGTTACAGATGTAAGCATATTTAATCGTATTAGACAGTTTATCTTTTGATTTTAAAGAATGAATATGGAGAGCAATAAACCCCGCTTCTTCCTCAGGAATATAAAGGTCCAGAGCTTTTTCTAATAATTCAATCGCTTGTCTGGCAATCTCCATTTCCTTACTGTATAAGGTTTCGATCTCAATCATAAAAGGGTTGTCAATTTTATCATTCTTTTGCAAACGAAAAACGGTAAAAGCAATATGGTCAGTCAATCTAATATGCATTTCCTCGTCAAGTTTTTCTCCAATCGCTGAGCAAATTAAATGCAAAACTTCTTCACAAATACCGACCAACCGATGATCGATTCTGGTTATTAACTGATTAAACTTCACGCTTGTCTCGGGATTCTCAATCACAAACACGCGTTCAAAATCTGTATGAGCAGGGATCCGATCACCAGCTTTGGCGCTAAATCCGATTCCTTTTTTAATTAAAATCTTCTCGGTTCCCAGATTTTTAGCAAGAACTACATTATTATTGAAAGGTTTAATTACTTCATATTCTACTAACAATATTCGCACCTCCCCCAGTACTTATTAAAGCTAATTGCGTTGTGACCTTAACGCTCCTTCTAAGATATAGTTACCTTTTATCTACATTATAACATGCTTTCGAAAAAAGCAATCTTTTAGTGACCAGTTGAATAAGATTTATAAGAGAGGGAAGCGCCTAATTACCTCAAGGCTTCATGTTGCCACCATCAAGCGCTGGAAATTTAATCATATTATGCAATTCCTTAAAGTACTTATTGCAAAATTGTCTTTTATTGTGTAAAATATGAGTAAATATAAGATAACTAGGTTCTGAATCCGTGACTTATCATCTATACCAGGGTAAACGCTGTCGCGGGCTCTCGCGATTTACCCTGGTAATCTAAGGATGTCACGGATTCAGATAGGTGTGTCACTGGTAAATCCAGGCATTAACCTAACCCTTTTTGAGGTTGTGGTTAATGCTTTTTTATTTCTAGTCTGGAAAAGGAGGGTTTTATATGTGTAAAGGTATACCTGCTTCCCCAGGTATTGCTATCGGTCAAGCCTTTGTCCTATCAAAAAAGCCACCTCTTATTAGCAAAATAAAGATTGCAGATCCGGTTGCCGAAAAGAAGCGTTTCCTTCAGGCTATATCCCAAGCTAAAGTGTATATTAATAGTATGATCGTTTCTTCCCGAGAAAACGGCCGGCAGGAAGCCGCTGCCATTTTTGAAGCTCATCAACTAATCCTTGAAGACCCGGAACTAATTACTGCCGTCTCTTCCCAAATTGAGCAGGAGAATGTTAATGCCGAGTTTGCCTTGGAAACAACCCTCAATTTTTATATCAACCTACTGGCGCAGACTGATAATTCTTACATGAAAGAAAGAATTACCGATCTTAAAGATGTTGGTAATCACCTTTTTCATTTTTTATTGGAAGAAAAACCCCTTACCAGGATTCAGCTTGAAGAAGAATGTATTATTGTCGCTCCTGAACTCACTCCCTCTGATACTGCCCAACTACAGCTAGGCAAAGTTCTAGGGTTCGTTACGGAGCTGGGAGGACCTACCTCACATACAGCAATCATCGCCCGTTCAATGGAACTTCCTGCCATCGTCGGTTATGCAAATCTAACAGCTTCCATAAAAAATGGAGACTTGCTTATTATCGATGGTGAACAAGGAGAGGTCTTCATCAATCCTGATTCAAAAACGGTTCAAGACTACCAACTTGCACAAAAGGCGCAACTTCAGCAAAAGGAGAAACTGATTAACCTTAAAAACTTCCCCTCCCAAACTCAAGACGGAAAGAAAATTAAACTGTTGGCTAATATTGGGGAGCCTTGGGAACTTACCAAAGCGCTGGAGTATGGAGCAGAAGGAATCGGCCTTTTCCGCACAGAGTATTTATTTATGAATAAGGAAGCGCTTCCGTCTGAAGAAGACCAATATCAATCATACAAAGAAGTCCTGGAAAAGATGGATGGAAAACCAGTGGTCATTCGTACTCTTGATATAGGAGGGGATAAAAAATTACCCTATTTACCTCTAGATAATGAGTTGAACCCCTTTTTAGGCTGTCGCGCGATTCGATTATGTCTAAAAGAAAAAGCCTTGTTTAAAACTCAATTACGCGCTCTCTATCGGGCTTCCGTCTACGGTCAGCTCAAAATAATGTTTCCCATGATCTCCAGGATAGAAGAGTATAGGGAAGCCCGCTCTTTGACTGAAGAAGTAAAGTTAGAATTAGTTAAAGAAGGTCATCGTCTTAATCGGAACGTACCCCTTGGCATCATGGTGGAGATCCCTTCTACTGCCATTATTGCGGACCTTTTTGCCAAAGAAGTAGACTTTTTTAGCATCGGCACCAATGATTTAATCCAGTATACTTTAGCTGTTGATCGGATGAATGAGCGGATCTCCCACCTCTATGATCCTTTCCATCCCGCCATCTTGCGGCTGATCGAATTAATCATTGAACATGCCCAGCGGGAAAATATTGAAGTTAGTATGTGCGGAGAGATGGCCGGTGACCCCCGCTTCACTTCTCTCTTAATCGGCTTAGGGCTTAACACCTTCAGTATGAGTCCTTCGTCGCTTTTCCCGGTTAAAAAGGCTCTTGGGAACTTCAAGGTAAAACAAGCACAAACTCTGGCTAAAAAGGCGCTAAGTTTTCCCACTTCTGAGCAGATCAAGAATTATTTGACTGATACTTCTCACTTCACCCAGCTTTGATTAAAAAAGGCAGCCGGCGTGAACGAAAGTCAAGCGCTTTATTGCGGTTAAATAGATGTCCAAGGTAACTAGGAAATTCCCTCAGTTATAAATAAATTAACATACCCTTGATGAAAGGGTGCGAAAGGTGATTCTAATGAGAGAATTAAAAGTAAAAATTAAAACCGAAACTGGGTTACATGCCAGACCTGCATCGCTGTTAGTCAATACCGTCTCTAAATTTAAGAGTAAGATCACCATTGAAAAGGACGGACAGGAAGCAAACCTCCAAAGCATCCTGGGTTTACTAAGCCTAGGGGTGTCACAAAATGACGAAATTATTATCAAAGCCAGTGGAAAAGATGAAGATGAAGCCATTGAAGCGGTAATTAATTGTGGAAAAAACTATGATTTGTGGTAATTTTTTGAACAGACGTGAACGACTACCTAATATAGGCTAAGCATATATATTACGTTCAAATACAAGCTTAGGGTAATTTAATTCCCTTCACTAAAAAAACAGTGATTCGCTTTATCGTGTCACTGTTTTTTTATCTCTATCTTTTCTAAAAAAATTCTTTCCATACCGAATAGAATTTTTTAAAGATAAGATGTTTCTAGGTAAGTTTTTGTTTTGAGAGGAAAACTTCTATCAATAATTTTTTTAAATATTTTTCAAAACAAGCATCTTAATTTTTGTGCCGCATAAAATAAACTATTCATTCTCTAATCATTCCACATTGATTTGATGGAGGGGCCCTCATGAAAAAGAAAATTTTAAGTCTGTTAGGCTTAGTCTTGTTTTTTACTTTTCTTTTCATTCCACCGGTCTTGTCTTATACTCCAGCTATTCTTTATTTCCGAGATATAATACCCGTACAAAAAAGTATTGAGTCTTTAACCTTTACTCTGCCTCTAGTTGGAGTAGAAAAGATTAGCTTCATTTGTGATTCACCAATAGAGCAAAGTACTGGTAAAATCATTCCCGAACAACGTATTACCTTTTCTTACCAACAACAGACCGTCTTTTCCAATCAACCCCTATCCTTAAATACTGGTTTGAACACCGAAGCAATGACAGAAAAAGAAATTAGCTTCTTGATTAACATTGAATTTAATCCCTCAGACCCTCCAGGCGAATATGAAGGGAAAATTTATGCGGTTTGCCAAAACTCCACAGGTGATTCCAGACGGATACCTCTAATGTTAAAGATCAAAATACTACCATGGATTAAACTCAAGTCCGCAACTCCCAACCCATCTCTAGTGATTAATCGTCTTGCCTCCTTCACCGAAACTGATTTGCAGCCCATGGAACCGGTCATCATCATGATTGCCTCCAACTCTTCCTGGTTGCTTTATATGAATGTCAGAAAGGAAGCAAACTCCACAACCCTTTTCGTTCCTATTGAGATTTCAGTTGCCAATTCTTCAAAACACGAAAGCTTTAGAGAGATATTCTTGCCTAATGATGGTTATAAAATGGTGGCTGCTGGTCCGCCCACAGTTATTGGCGATGGTTCCGGTAACAATAGATATTGGACTGAACTCGCGCTTAACGCTTCAATTCCTGATTGTATCAACTATCCTTCGGGCAATCATGCCTTTAATCTTTATTTTTCCGGAAGAATCGCCCACTAATAAGCTTTAAAACCTAACTTTTATTGCTCGGATACACTCCGGTGTCCGGCGCGCGGATTACCGGTTTGTAAATAAAAACAACTAAGGGGGAAATAGTATGAAAAAACTAAGTATCCTTTTGCTTATCTTAGCATTTATCTGCATGGGCGCCATTGCTCTTGCCGAAGGCCCATTGGATGGAATCCCTGGAGAAAATTATATGAACCACGAGAATGACGACGGGGTGGTCTTCTGGACCAAGATCGATCAGACAGGAAAATATGATAATGTTCCGATGAACCGTTCTGGCTATTATTTTGACAATAACGGTAAAAATGGTCAAGCCGCTGAGATGACCCTTCAGACCTGGGCTTTCATCCCCTGCTATCTAGAGATGAAAGTGACCGGAAATCAAGGGCAGACTATGATCCAAAGCTTCGGTCCAGGCGCCTCGGCTAATGCTGGGCTGATCACCGCTTATGTCCTGGCCTTCGACAATGAAATTGGTGGCTTCGTTGATGAAAACTGGGATTCCCTCGGTCATGGCAGAAATGCCGAGATTGAGCCTGCTCCTGGTACGTATATCCAGGGATGTGACGTCTTCAGAGTAGAGTTATACGCCAATGATAATTACAAGTACGAAGTACAATCCGGACCCCTAACCCCAACTAACGCTAGTGCTGATTCCCCTGACGCGCTTGATTTTCTTCCTCTCCAGATGAGAACTAGTGTAGATGGGGCTGCTTTCGGAAACACCACAAGCTTTGACGCAGCTAATACTGTAGTCAATGTCATCCCTGAAAAATTAGCATGCCAATCTTCCTTAGTCTATCACCAGTTCAGAGTCCCTTACGACCGTAATATTGCCCATGGTCGTTATGATGGCAGATTGATCTTAAGAGCAGCTACCCTATAAGGGGGTTCGAAGTTGTCGCTTTACCCGGCTCCAATTTTTTTTGTCCTTGGCGTCTACTAAAAGTAGCCGGTGTGAACCACCACCAGTAAAAACAAAAACTAATCGGCTGGTGTGCGCGCGCCACACCAGCCCTTATTTGCTTTGTAAAAGGAGGGGTAATAATGTCCCAACAAACACGTCGAATCATTTTAACTCTAATAATGGTTATCATTTTATTCATATTCTTAACTAATATAGCTTACGCCACCACCCTGGTCGAACCCAGCCGCTTCATCTTTACTCTCAAACCAGGAGAACGGATTACAGAAGCTATTAAAGTCACTAATACTCAGGATACCGAAGCCGAATTTGTAGCCGTAATCTATGATTGGACCCTTGATGATTTGGACAGGCTAATTACTTTCAAAGCCGGGAGCAGGGAAGATACTTTGGAAGAACTGATTAAATTTAATCCACGCCGTTTCAAGCTAGCTCCTGGTAAAAGCCAATATGTTAGATTCACCCTTACTGCCCCAAAAAACGGTAAATGGATGGAAAGAAAAGGGATTATATTTTTTGAACAAGAGACACCCCCTGCCGAGAATGAGATCGGCGCCGCCATTGTTACCCAGGTCGGAACGACAATTTATCTTTCATTTACAGAAACAATTAATGCCTTCCGTTTTTTCGGTAGTAAAGTGGAGGCGCCACCTGAAGGTCCTCCTTTTGCCATACTTGATCTGGCTAATGAAGGTCTAGGTCATATTAGATATAAGGTCTCATATAAGCTAATTGGCAAAAGTGGCGCCTTGATTTATGAAGACAGCCTCAGTGAACAGATCATTCTCCCCAGCTCCAGACGGCAACTTACCTTTACTATTGCCGAGCAAGTAGCACCTGGTAAGTATAACTTATTGTTAGAGATCGGTTTTTTAGGAACAGAAAAAAAATTTAATACCTCAGTCCCTTTTACTCTCTTTTAATACTTATCCTCGCTGATCTCACATTTTGTTCTCATTAAAAAATGTTTTATTTCCGTAAACAAAAAGTGAGATCGGTCGCGACCTCAAACTAAAGTAACAACACAATTAGCTTTCCTCGATTCACCTAGAAAGAGGGAGGATTACAGATAGTGGAAAAATTTAAATTTAAAAATATTTTTACTTTATGGTGGGTATTCTTACTAAGCGCCGGATTCTTTCTCCTCATCCCTAAAGAAATCATGGCCTCTTCACCGGGTCATGACCAATTAGAGACGAGCGTTGTCCTTCTAGTAATTAAAAAAGACACGGAGATCATCTTTCAGGATCCTTTTTTCGAACTCTTAGATCTTGAAGGTTATCTATTAGTCCCCATTAATAGCCTGGCTCCAAAATTAGGATTAGAAGTTTCCTATCGTCGCAGTGAAAATAAAGTGATCATTACAGAAGCAACCAATGGTCTTTATGCCGAAGTTTTTATTGATGAAGGTGTATACCGCATCAAAGGTGAGCTGGTTTGGCCGGATGAACCTCCCCTCCTCCTAAATAGAGATTTTTACATCAGTATTCATTTTTTAGAGTCTGTAGCAGGAGTTAAGATTACCTGGGACGATAGATACCAAGAATTAACAATCACTACCGACCGAGCGCCTCTAAGGGACGGACTGGAAGAAACAAAAGCTCCGGAAAAAAGTGGCGCAATAAGGGAGAAAGAACCTTCTCCTCAGGAAGGTCCTACTCTTTCACTTAGCGCCATCAGGTACGAGGTCGCTTTAGAACACAGGAGGGACCAATTTGGCCCAAAAAAGCTGGATGGTATTCTTAAACTACGAACGGACGGTAGAGCAGAAGATTGGTCGCTCTCTGCAGGCGGTAGGTTAAATTACGACTTTTATGATCACTTTCTAAATCCGGATCTTACTCTCCTGCGCGCAAAATATAATGAGGATAACGAACTAATTATTTTAGGTAACTCCCACCTAGATTTAGAAAAAACAATTGAAAAAAAAGACCTGTGGGGAGCATTATATATGAATCCCGACCATCAACCACGAAAACAAGTAGTAGCTTATACCGATCTTTCAGGTCATGCGCTAGAAGGCGATGAGGTTCAACTTTATCTCAACGACCGTCTTTTCAAAACCCAACTAGTCTCTACCGAAGGAATGTTTCTTTTTAAAGATGTCCCCTTGAGAATTAAACGAGTTAACCTCATTCGCATTGTTATTCATCGGAAAAACGGGGAAATTCTCCAAACCATTCAGAAGATCTCCGCCTGCCCCCGACTAGTAAAAGTTGATACCAACGAAATTCTAATCGCCACTGGTCTTTATAAACAGGACAACAAAGAGCAATGGGAAGGAGTAATGATAGGTTTCAGGAATAGAATAGGAGTTACCGAGCATACCACCGTCGATCTGGAAACCGCAATGACTAGCCCTTACCGCGGAGAGCAAAAGCAAAACTTCCTCGGAACAGATGCCGGTATAGCCTTTAGAATAAATAACAACCTCATTTGTACGCTTGATTGGCTACTGGGCGGCGATACCCAAACGACGATTGAGTCGGGGGCAGAAGCCTCTTTACTGTATTGTTTAGAAAACGGATATTTTGAAACGATCGTCTTTTATATTCCCGGCGCCGTCTCCCAAGGAGTAAAAGTCTCACCCGGTCGAGGTGAAAAGGTCATCGGCGAATTAGAATTTAATAAGAACATCACTCTTAAGACAGAAGGATATCTCATTGACTCACCCCCTGATCTACTTAACTGGTCTCTTAAAGGAGGAAACTTAACCTTAAGCAAAAAATTTGGAAAATATCAACAAAGTAGTATTGCCGGTGGCTTAAAAAAAGAATGGAAAATGGAAGAAACGGAGGAAGGAACTTTAGAAGCGATTGAAACCGGGTCCTCTGTCAAATACACGCTTAGAGAGAGAGGGATTGGCAGTAATGCTAAAGGGAGTTTCACCTCAATCGATTACACTTTAAATAAGAACGCCAATCATAATCTCAAACTTCTGAACTTACAGGGTGATCTGACCAAATCATTCTCCGACACCGTACTGGTCGGTCTAGCTCTCGATACTTTGGGAACTTGGCTTGATCAAAGTTACGAAGGCCTTCAATTAGAAGGAGCGTCCGAAATTAAATGGGGCGTCATGGGCGATACCATCATCATTGGCAATTACACTATCAAAGGAAAGAACACTAAAAAGACAGACTTTTCCTTTAAAGCTGAAGAGGTGAAAATCGGTCTCTCTTTTCTGCATTTTTTTCCTAATCATTTGACTTTACTCCTTGATGCTAATCGCATCTTTCAACAACTACAATTAAACAACTCCTATCTTTTTACAACCGCAGGAGTTTCTATTCATTATCGTTGGCCTGATGATAGCGGAATAATTGCGGGGAAAATCGGTTATCGCTCACCCGTTGGAACCCGAAAATTTCCCCAGTGGTCTTATGTATTAAGCCTTCAAAAGTTTTTACCCTCCGATTTAATGTTGAAACTTGAATACGAGCGACTCTATGGCGCTTTATGGGATGAAGTTCCAGAGTATTTAATTCGCCTCTCCCTCAATCATGCTTTGTGTTTTACTAATGGCGAATTCAGGACTTTTCGCTACTCAGAGGAAGATAATACCTCCATGATCAAAGGGGTCGTTTACCTTGATGAAAATGGAAATGGCCAGTTTGATCCCTGGGAAAAAAGACTTTCTGGCATAGTCATGTCAGTTGAAGGACGAAGGGCAACCACCAATGAAGATGGAGAATACACTTTTAACTTCCTCAAACCCGGAATTTACCGAATAGACTTTAACCCTCGCTCTCTACCTGCTGATTACACGCCAGTCACTAGCGAACAATTGATCCGACTCCGGGAAAATGAAAACTTCTTCCTTGATTTCGGAGTCACTCTCAACGGTTCCATCAGCGGACTTGTCTTTATTGATGCTAATACCGATGGTAAAATGAACGAAAATGAAAAACCTTTAGATTGGGTAGGAATCCTCCTGGATCACGGCGACCAGAAAACCTTTACTGGTCCGGACGGTAGCTTCTACTTTGAAGGAATCCCTCTCGGAGACCATACAGTCTCCCTCGATCCCGAGAGTCTTCCCGCTGGTCTTCAGCTAGTAGGAGAAGAAGAATTCACGATTCTCCTTACTGAAGACGTTCTGGATGTGGTAAATTTACTATTTCCGCTAGTCTATAAGGTCAACCCGTAAAAAGAGTTTCCTGTACATTGATGTTCAAGATGATTATGGTATAAAAATAAACCCCATACTTGGGGTTGTTTTTATGTTCATCCACTCCACGGTTTTCACCTTTATTTACGCGAAATTCCATCCACCTGTCTATATAACAGATCATAATCGATTCCTACATCTTCCATTCTCTTACTAAACCAAACTTTTGCATCATCTAGTGCTTTATTATAGATCCTATTTCCCAGATTTTCTATAAAAAAATCAAGCATGTTCTCCGCAGCAATGATCCCAATTTGTTCTTTCCTCTCTTCGTAAAAAAAGTTCTGTATCTCTTTCAGTAATATCTGTTTCTCCTCTTTTAAAAAAGCTATTTTCATATCTTTCACCTTCCTATCCTAATCCATAACATACCCCATATCAGGTTGAACAACATTGATCTCACATTTCGCACCTTCTAAGCAAAAGTCAAGCTAAATTCGTTCTCCAAAATTAGGATGCATGATAAAAGAGCAAGGCTTGCCACTCTATTCAATAAAAGTAAATTCCGCCGCCTTGGGAGCGCCTCCCCAATAGGCTACAAATTGGCGCGGTATGGTTTTTTTGAAAGCTAAGTAATATTTATGGGGAAAAAGAAGTCTTGGGATCCCAGTTAGGTCCATCACATAAACTTCAAGTTCTTCCCCCTGTTCCTCCATTTGCCGGGCAAACTTACAAAAACCATCTAAGAATTGATACTGGGGAGTAAAATTCAACAAATCTTTAGTCAAAAGTTGATGAAAGACAACATTGATCTTCAACCCTCGAGATTTTAAAATAATATCGCAGTTTGCTCCATTGTTTTCAGGAGTTAACACTTTTTGTAAATATAAATAAATTAGATCACTATCAAGCGTATCTTCATCATAACTTAAATTCTTAATCTCTTTTAACTCTTCTCCTTTATAATATTCGATCTTTAAAACCTCATGCTCCGCATCATAATATGTAATCCTTTTATCATGGCCTAAACGGTTGATTAATTCACTGTTCCTGGTCTGCCATTTACTATATTTAAGTAGTAAATTAGCATCCACTTCGGCAGTAAGTTCATAAATGGCTGAAGCATAGGTTACCCTGTAGAGATTGGCCTTGTGATCATAGGTAATATTTTGCCTAAAATCGGAAGAGACCTTTCCTCCTAAAATATATGAACTACCCCTGAGAATTGAGCCATTAAGAAAATCCGAACTTCTTTCTTTCGCATAATTTCTGCTATGTTCTGTTTCATTATTAGCCGCGATAACTCTTCCGGATAGAATGATCAAGAAGAATAATAACATCACTATTGCAAAGCGTTGACCTCTAACCCACAAGGCCCCAACCTCCCCTTCCATTACTATCAACCGTAAAACATCCATTATTTACGCCAGTCGCTCGCTATCGGAAGCCTAAACAGATCTTTTCCCTCACCCATATAATTACTAAGCTTCTATTTATACCTGCGCACTTAAACCCTATATGGGATTGGTTTAGTTTTTTCACCTTTAAGGAATTGCCTCAGTAAATGTATAAGATTTGACAAGCAATTATTCTAATTATGTAATGCTTGGTTCCTATTAGAAATGATATTGATCAGTTCCTCCGCCGAGACTACATCAAGAGCTCTCGCCCGTAACGTCGCCCGGTTATTGCCCGCAGCGGTCCCCACACCCAAAACTAACATATCAGCAGCTAAAGCAGCTTCTACTCCAGCATCGGCATCTTCTATCACCAAACAGTTCTTAGGAAGCACTCCTAACCTTTGAGCAGCAATGAGAAAGACTTCTGGATCGGGTTTACTTTTGGTCAGATCATTGCCATCAGCCACCGCATCAAAATAACCTGCCAAACCGATCCTTTCTAGAATCAATGGTGTATTTTTACTGGATGAACCGATAGCAATTTTAATTCCGTTCTTTTTTAAGTCTTTAAGAATCGGCATCACTCCCGGTAAGATATGGTCCGGAGTTAACTGCTGGATCAGTTTCCGATAATAATTATTCTTTCTGTCCGCCATTTCACTTTTTTGCTCAGTGTTATACGTCCGGCTGGTCCTTTCCAGCATAACCTCAAGACAATCCATACGGCTCACGCCACGAAGTCTCAAGTTTATCTCCCGATCGAAATAGATCCCTTCATCTTCTGCTAACCTTTTCCAAGCTCGGTAATGACAATCATCTGTCGAAACAATTACTCCGTCCAGATCAAAAATTACTGCTTGTCTTTCCATGCCTGGCCTCCTTCATTAGATCTTCTGTTACCAAAGAGCTTAAAACAATATCCTTTTTTCCCAAAACTATCTTCAATTTTACAATATAAATTCCCTTTCGGCAAATTGTTTTTCGCAAAACAAATCCCCTAATCTACAGGATGATCTTCATCTAAAAACACTAGAAGATCTTTTAGGGCAAATGCATTTTTTTCTTGTGATGATAAATAGTTAGTGCATCCCCCTCCAGTAATTGATAGGAAGCCCCGGCTTTATTCACCGTTACCCTGATTAATCTTCCTCGGTAAGTTATCTTGAAGCTATACTCCTCCCATTGAGCAGGCAAATAGGGACTAAAACTTAAAATATCATCATAGACTCTCATCCCGGCAAAGCCATAAACTACGCAGAGCCAAGACCCTCCCATACAGGCAGTATGAATCCCATCCTTGGTATTTCCATTATAATCATCCAGATCCAACCTGACAGTGGACAAGAAGTAATCATAGGCCTTCTCCGTATATCCGATTTCAGAAGCAACAATACTAAAGATTGACGGTGATAAGGAAGAATCATGGGTCGTTATCTTCTCGTAATAATCATAGTTCCTTTTCTTTTGCCTTGCTGTAAACTTCTGGCTTAATAAAAAAAGCGCCAACACTACGTCTGGCTGTTTGCAGACTTGAGAACCATAAATTAGCAAGGGATGATAATGAAGAAGTAAAGGAAATTTATCGGCAGGTGTCTTCTCCAGGTCCCAGATTGGCTTATCTAAAAAAGTATCATCCTGCGGAAATATTCCCAGTTGTCGATCATAAGGAATATACATATGATTTGCCGCTTTTTCCCATAATGCAAGTTCCTCATCCTCAAGTCCGATCTTTTTACTAAGTTGTTTAAAACTCTCCGGCGAGTTCTCTTTCATCCAGACCGCCGTCTGATAGGCAAAATATAGGTTTTCTCTGGCCATCATATTAGTATAAAAATTATTATCAACCAATGCTGTATACTCATCGGGACCAGTGACCACATTAATACAGAACCTATTATCCTTCCGCGCTATAAAAGCGCCCAATTCCATCCAGAGCCGGGCGGTCTCAAAGAGAATTTCACTGCCCCCCTCAATTAAAAACTCCTGATCCTCGGTCACCTCAATATACTTTTTGATCGCGTAAACAATATCCGCGTTAATATGATACTGAGCCGTCCCCGCTGGGAAAAAAGTGGAACACTCCTCCCCGCCAATCGTGCGCCAGGGAAAGAGCGCGCCCCGCTGAAAACCGATTTCTATAGCTCTTTTTCTGGCGTAATCCAAGGTATTATACCGGTAAGTTAAAAGTTTTTTACTAATCCCCGGGTTATTAAAATTAAAAAAAGGCGAGATGTAGATCTCAGTATCCCAGAAATAATGACCTTCATAGCCCTCACCTGTCAGGCCTTTAGCCGCAATGTTGGTCTGACCATCTCTCCCTACCGACTGTAAGAGGTGAAAGGCATTAAACCTCAGTCCTTGCTGGACAACTTGATCTCCTTTTACTTCGATATCTGCATGTTCCCAAAATTCAGCCATCAATGCTTTTTGTTCCTGAAATAACTGAGACCATCCAGCCTTGTAAGCATCAACTACTACTTTCTCCGCCTTTCCCGATAAATGGTCTCCGTTCTTTTTGCACGTAAGATAAGCTAAATATTTATAGAATTTAATAGTCTCCCCTTTCTTCGCGGGAAACGTAAAGTTTGTTCCAATTAATAATTCTTCGGAGAATGTTGATACGGAAAAGGCAGGATACTCCAGTTGATTACTCATCGCACAAGCTAATAAAAAACCAGTGTTCTTAGTTCTTTGTAAGAACGCGCCGCCTTCTTCATTTATTTTTTTATCGATAATATCAAGAACCCGACCCTTCAAATGTGAACCTACCCGTGGATCTTTCTCAGCCTGAAGGTTCTGAACATCACCATTTAAAGCAGAATAAATCCGGATTTCGCCCTCAAAATTTAATGGAGTAATTTCATAGCAAATAGCCGCTACATGCTTCTTTGATAAGGAGACCAAGCGCGTAATATTGAGCCGTACTTCCCTTCCCGCCGGCGATCTCCAAATCAAACTGCGCTTCAATACCCCATGTCGTAAATCAAGAGTTCTTCGGTACTTAATCACTTCCCCGGAGAACATATTAAACTCTTCATCTTCCAGGTATAACTTGATTGTTTTCCCATTGGTAATATTCAGCATCGTTTGGCTCTTTTCCGGATAACCATAGGCAATTTCCGGATACTTCAGATCAGCGGTTTCATAAAAGCCATTAATATAAGTCCCTTCTAAGCTGGTTCCCTCCGGTCCGCAATAACCTTCCTCAAAATTACCTCTCATCCCTAAATAACCATTACCTAAAGAAAAAATAGTTTCATTCCGAAAATTGTGTTCTACCCGAAATTCTTCCTCTACAATCTCCCATTCACTAATAGGGTAAATCGGAATCACCTTGTTTTTCTTAATTTTCATAGCATATCTCCTTTTTCATATGTTTCTAGAAATAAAGAATGGAGGATTCATTCTTATCCCTTACTTCTAATATTACTCTCACCTAAGCAAAAAAAACCAAGATAGCCTCTGATGACCCTAACCACAAAACTAGGCGCCGCTACCTTGGTTTGCGGACTCGGGGTAAAAAGACCCCGAGTCCAACTATTGAAACTTAATTATCTTTTGTTGTCACGTATAAACTTCGCCCATTTTTCTAAGGCAGGTTTAACCGGTTTCTGTTCGATCACACCTTCACGGAAGGCTTCGCCTAAGGCCTTGTCTACCGCATCCCAATATAAAAGATTGGGTCTGGCTTCTGCATACTTTAACGCTTCATTAATTGCGTCAAAATATGGTCTCTGCCATTCTTCTACTGTGCCATAGGCATCGCTGCGTACTGCAGGCCAGCCATTGTAGGTAGCTAGTTTCTCCTGAACCTCTTTTGACATCAGATACTTCGCAAATTCAATTGCTAACGCTTTGTTGGGAGCGCCTTTGGGAATGCCAATAACATCTCCACCCAAAACATGGGATTCTTTAACCGGACCCCTCCATCCCTGATAAGCTAAGACTTCTTTTTTTCCGCCGTCTTTAACAATAACATTCATCCCGAAAGGCCAGTTTTGTCCCAAATAAACTGATTCGGTAGCAATATGTCTATTCATAAAGTTCCAGTTAGCAGTCTTGGAATCCGGGGAGAGATAAGGCCAAAGTTTTTGGAGGAAAACGAAAGCCTCAAAACAGCCTTTATCATCCAAGACCACCGGGTCGCCACCCGCGCTGCGACAGAAATCGAAGAGATGCACAGTGGTGCAAGGTGAAAGATCAGCTTTAATTGCCACCCGGGCAACCCCTTCTTTTTCTTTAAAGGTTCTCGCCACATTGAAGAGCTCATCCCAATTGGTGGGTGGTTTAAGACCATATTGGGCAAATTTTAAAGAATTATAAAAAGCGATTTCAATATTAGGTCGATATGGTAAGAAGTATAATTTACCACCAAATTCACCCACATCCACTAAAGCAGGGATAACTGTGGCCGGAATTAATGACCGATACTCACTTAAATCCTCCACTAATCCTCTTTCGACCAAAGTAGCAAGTCGCATATTATCTTGGGAAATGAGGTCAATATCCATCCGGTTTGCTTTGGCGCGCGCTTCTAAAATTTTCTCTGTATCCTGAGCTTCAGTCTGATAAGCCTCAATTTTTACGTTATACTCTTTTTCAAATGCCGGGAAGATATGCTCGCGCATCACGTTCCATTCTTCTTCAGCAAGCCCCATAATTACTTTCAGACTTTTAGGAGCCGCCATGGTTGTACACGACACCAGTAAACTAAGAATCACTAAACCTAAGAGCAAGCGATAAGCTTTTTTCATTAAAAACATCCTTCCTTTTGGTTTTTTTATACCTTTAATCATGGTTAATAATAGGACTTTTCCCACATCACCTCCCGGACTCTAATACTTTAATGCTCCTGAGAGATAATCACTCTTTAAATAATTTTGTAGCACAAAGGTAATGATCATGACCGGAAATGTTAGAAAAACAGCATAAGCAGCCGATTCAAACCAATTTCCCCGGCTGATATAATAATAAGTTTTAATCGGTAAAGTGGTATCAGCCAGACACAAATAAATAGCATAGGTAAATTCATTCCATGATTCCAACCACGATAAGATGGCGCCTGCGGCCAAACCAGCCAGTGACAGGGGTAAAACCACTTTCACTAACGCTTGAATCTTGTTACACCCATCAACCACCGCCGATTGTTCCAGGTCACGGGGTATCGTATCAAAAGTACCTGTTAAGACCCATGCCATCAGAGGTAGAACTCTAATCAGATGCGCCAAGACCAAGCCAAGGTTGGTATCGAGTAAGCCCCATTTGATAAAAGTAACTGAGATCGGAAGGGCGATCCCCACCTCGGGAAACATGCGCGTCGAAAAAATTGCCAGTAAAACTCCGTACTTAATCTTTTTGGGGAGCCTAGAGATTACATACGCTCCCGGCGCGGCGATGATTATTCCAAGCAAGGCGACCATCGAAGCGACGATTACACTTTTCCATAAAGGATTCCAGATCTGCCCCGCTGACAAGATCTTAAGCCAATGTTTCCAAGTAAAGTTTTTAATTAGAAAGGGAGGATGTTGTGTTAGGATATCTTGGGACGCGCTTACAGAAATTTTAAATAAAAGATAAATCGGGATTAATATTAATAATATAATCGCTATGATCGATAGAAAAAGTAGAACCCGCTTCACCTTTGCCCTCATTTTTTTCTGATCTACTTTTTTCTCTGCTAAGACTACTCCCGTTTTTTCCGCAGTTTTCATTCGTCAACCTCCTTTGCGCCTACAGTAACCACATAGGAAAAAACAAAAATTGCGATCAAAATTAGCAAAATAGTAGAAGCGGCGCCTGAGGAATGAATATTATTGTAATCAAAATACTCACTGTAAGCGTAAGTCCCAAGAAACATAGTATTCCTACCAGCTAACACCATCGGCAATTCAAAGATTCTAAAAGCATCAATCGCCCGCAGAATTAGAGCAATCGTAAAAAAGGGTTTAATCAAGGGTAAAGTAATAAAGAAGAAATGTTGATAAGGTGAAGCCCCATCCATCGCGGAAGCTTCATAGATATTTGCGGGGATACTTTCCAGTCCTGATAATAAGAGGATCACTACTAAGGGAGTTACTTTCCACATATCAGCCACTGCCACCATCAAGAGAGTTCTAATTCCACCTTGAGCCCAGTCGATTGGTAATTTTATGACACCAATCCGGTATAAAAATTCATTAAAATAGCCGTTGGAACTAAAGATATATAACATGATCACCCCGGAGACAATCGTCGGAACCCCCATTGGAATCATTGTAATCGTTCGGAAGAGACCTTTGATCTTACTGGAAACGGTTAATAATAATGCTATTAGTAAGCCGCCACCCATCTCTAAAGTAAGGCCAATTGCTGTAACGATCAGCGTATTCTTGAGCGCATCGCCGAATTTCGGGTTCCCTACGATTAGTCGGTAATTAGCCAATGTCGGAAATTCCTCAGTGATTCTATCCTGAAAACTATAGAAGATACATTGTAAAACAGGAAGAAGCGTAAAACCTAGAATAAACAGAATTAATGGTAAAATCATTACTACTTCCAGCTTATACCGCCTAAAGATTAGTCTTAATGTTGCCATCGCTAATTCACCCCGTCTTCAGGTTTAATTTTTTTTGACTTTCTTGCTTCCTTTCACTATTAAGCTTTCTCCCACGCAAATAAATGTTATCAAACAATATAATTAAGAAGAAGTAAATATTTTTTTAGTTTTGTTGTTATCTTTGGTATTATTAATACTAAAAAAACACGTAGTAATTTCCTCACCTAAAAAAGGGGGTTTTTTTGTGATTTCGATTATTTATTTGTTTTTTTTACGTAACTCTTGTCCTTTAGTCATGAAATCTTATACACTAAGAATGAAGAGATAATGTAAAAATAGATTGTAGAAGGAATGGTGGCCATGTATTCGGTAATGTTAATTGATGATGAGCCGATCATCTTAGAGAAATTACGCTATATTATTGATTGGGAGCAGGAGAATTGCCTAATTATCGCCACCGCGGGGAATGGAACTGAGGCTTTAAAAAAATGTCATGATCTAAAACCGCAGATTATCTTCTCTGATATCTACATGCCACTAATGGATGGGATCGAATTGGCTGAAGAGATTAAAACCATCCTCCCGGAGAGCCTTGTAATCTTAATCAGCGGTTATAATGAATTCGCTTATGCGCAAAAAGCGATTGAAGCCGGGGTCTTCCGTTATCTCCTCAAACCGATCCGCGCCAGCGAACTAAGTAGTATCCTCTCCGAAGCTCAAGAAAAATTAGCGGAACAAGAAAGAAACGCCGAGGAAAAAAAAAGGTTAGAAAAGCTGATTAAAAAAAATTTACCCGGGTTGCGAGAAAAATTCTTTATGAAACTAATCGAAGGTGAACTTAACTTAGAAGATCTCCAAGAACAGTTAAACTTTCTAGAGATCGAGGCAAATGGAGAGTTATGGGGAACGATTGTGTTTCATTTCGATAATTATCTACATTTAGCAAAAACTAAAAAGGAAGCGGAGCTACAGTATTATAAGTTTCATCTCCTGGAGTTGATCACAGAAAATTTTAAAGTTCCCTCTTTTTTATATGCTTTTATTAATAAACCTGAAGAAATCATTGTCCTCTACGGACTAAAGCATAAAGACGAAGAGAAGGAGTTATACACAACCACCCTTGCCATCCAAGAGCAGATTCTCAAACTCGATAATATTTCCTTCTCTGCCGGATTTGGTAGTCTTTATCCGGGCCTGACCTCCCAAACAAGATCCTATCGGGAAGCGCGATTGGCCCTCGAATTTAAGGTGTGGACTGGTACCAATACGCTTATTCCCTATAAAGATATTGAAAATTCCAAATCCGGTCGGCTGCTTTACTTCCGCGACCAAGAAAGCTTTTCTCCGCTCCTTCGGGAAGGCGAGCTGGAGAAAGTTACCCTGTTTTTAGATAACATTTTTGCTACCATTAAAGCAGAGAACTACTTACTAATTTCCAAAAGTTATTTGTATTTAACGATTTTAGATTTGGTTAATCAAATCATCCGCTCACTCCTGGAATTCAGTGGTTCACCCGCAGAAGTTTATGGTTCGGATTTCGATCCTTTAATCGAAATCAATAACTTTGAAACTTTAGACGATCTTCAATCCTGGCTGGTAAAGCTCTCACACCAAGCTGTAGAGTTTATAAATGAACACAAACAAAAAGTAGGAAGAAAGTTCGTTGATCAAGCCCGTATTTATTTAGAAGAAAATTTCCGTGACCCCGAACTTAATCTGGAAAAAATAGCTGACCATGTCTTTATTAGCTCATGTTACTTAAGTCGTCTCTTCAAGGAAGTAACCACCTACACCGTTACTGAGTTTTTGAATCGTACTCGGATTAAGGAGGCAGAAAATCTCCTGATGAACACACCCGCCAAAATATATGAGATTGCTGAAAGTGTAGGCTTCCGGGATAGCCATTATTTCGGAATTGTCTTTAAAAAAATAACCGGGCTCTCGCCCAGTGAATATCGGGATAAAATTCGGTTAAACGGGTTTATTGATTCGAATTGATTACATTTTTAATCTTCTCTATATCAATTCTATTTTTGGAAGCTGTTATATTTGTATAGCTTAACTCAGCTCTAAGATCTTTAATATCATTGTTTACATTATCAAATTTTTCATTTGATTCTATGCGAAATTCAGATAATCCAGCTGTTTGTTCAAAAGTAGCATTAACTCTTTTTTCAATTCTGTCAAGTTTATCATCCATATTATCTAATTTTTGATTGATAGGATTTAATTCATCCTTTATTATTTGTTTGAGAACATTAATTGATTCTTTATCCAATGTTTTCACCACCTGTCTATCCTCTATTATATTTTCCCCCTCAACATCCTTAATTACTTTTCGAAATTTGGAAAGAGCATATCAAAAAACAGTCTAGAGTTTCCGTTCATTAGGTAATAAAACATCGACTCTAGTTCCCACTCCCTCCTCACTAGTATAGCTTAATCCATACTCCCTGCCAAAGTAAAGCTTAATCCGAGAACTTATATTGATTAAACTATAACCCTTCCCCTCAGTCTCTAGGTTCATTTCCGGTTCGGCTAAAGCTTCTTTCAGTTCGACTACTTTCTCTTGACTCATCCCCACCCCATTATCAATCACCGAAAGCCTAACCTGATCAGGGGTAACCTGGCGGCCAAGAATGACTACCGTGCCGCGACCATTGGTCTTGGGTTTAATCCCATGATAAATGGCATTCTCAATTAAAGGTTGTAGGGTTATTTTTACAATCTGATTCTTTTTTATTTCATCATCGACATTAACAACGTAATCCAGTTTGTCTTGATAGCGAATCCTTTGTACTCGTAGATAGCTAAGGGCATGTTCGACTTCTTCACCAATAGTGACCATATCGCGACCACCCGAGAGCGTGACTCGAAAGATCGTAGAGAGCGATTCTAACAGTTCCACCGCTACCTCTCGTCTTCCGGTTTCCACCATCCAAGTAATTGAATCCAAAGTGTTATAAAGGAAATGTGGATTAATCTGCGCATGCAGCATCTTAAGCGCCATTTTACGTTTAAAAATTTGTTCCTGATACATCTCATCTAGGAGATGGGAGAGATGTTCAATCATCCTATTCAAATGCTGTGAAAGCTTCTCAATCTCTATACTTCCAGTTTCGTGGACACGTAAGCTTAAATCCCCGGTTTCAACTTGTTGCATAAAAGCGCAAATATTCTGAATCGGCCGTGTAATCTTCCCCGCAACAATCACCCCCACTGCCGCAAAAACAGAAAGCACAAGCGCCCCGCCAAAAAGTATTCTGTTGCGAACAACCCCGGCGGAGGTCTGAAACTCCTGACTCGCAATCACACCTACCAGTTTCCAATTATTAAGGCCAATCTCTTCAAAATGGATAAAACTTTTTTCCCCATTGAATTTACCTTCGATACTTCCCTCTTGTGCTGCTTGCATCAGTGTTAATGAATGATCATCCAAAGGAATCTGGCGCAAAATCAGGTTTTTATCCTTTCCCCCCAAAATTTGTAGGTTTTGGTCAACAAGATAAAGACGACCGGTCTTCCCTAAAATAATATCTTCGGTCATCGCAGACAGACGAGCCAGATTAATACTGGCGATTAAAAAGCCCGTGGTGGTCTTGTACTTCACATCAGTAATACATTTAATTACTGCCAATTGATTCAGTTCTTCACGAAGAATCTCCGTAGGCAAATTCCTCATTAACCTAGCTCCTACTTGATTATAAAAAATCTCAGACCAGACCACCCTACCTTGCGCTTCACGGGCTTTACCCAATAAATCAGGGGTCAAATACTCTTCAATCCCATAAACAGAAAAATGATCACGTCGGCTGATCATTACCGTCTGATCATCTTTTTTATCTCCATAAATGATCAGTTCATCAATGAGATTTTGGGTGCGCCGCCAGTCCCCACTACTTACCTGGTAATTATTAAGATTAATCGAATCCACTAGTAACTTGGAGAGGTTACGCTGGGATAACAGTGGGTCCTGATGGTTAAGAGGTTGCAGTCGGTAATCGGCGGCGATAAAGTTTAAAGTATTTTCAACCATATTAAACTTAGTTTCTAACTCATCTTTAGTTCGTTTTAGGATTGAAGCCGTATAGATCTTAAAATTCTTCTTCAGTTCCGTAATCGCTTGCGCATAAGCGATCACTGAGACAAAAACCATTGTTAAGACAGCAGTAATCAAAAAGAAAACCGATAACTGTCTGCGAAAAGTTAACCGGTCAAAGGTAGTTCTACGTTTAGTGAGACGAATCGTTACTCTCCTCCCCACCCGCTGATTCATTTTAAGAAATCGCCCACTTAAAGGAAGGGCATACACTTCCCAAATTATCTAATTCCTTTATTTAAGGATAAAATTTCTTCATTTCTCTTTCAATGTTAGCAATCGCTTCTTTAGCTGTAAACACACCGGTGATCGCCTGATAGAAGTTAATCTGCATATGCTCCGAAAGAAGCGGATAGTAAGGGGAGACTGGTCGTGGTTTTGAGGCCAAAAAATTAGGCAACAATTCTTGATAATAAGGGTTAACCCTTAAGACCTCTTGATCATTGTAGACAGAGATTCTGGTCGGAAGGCGACCGCCAACCATCGCATGGATTTTCTGCGCGGAAAAACTTGATAAAAACTCAATAAATTTCCACGCTTCTTTTTTATGCTTCGACTGGCTATTAATCATTAGATTCCAACCACCAAGACAACCACTGGCGGCAACTCCCCGCGGACCAAGCGGTAACGGCGAAATCTTAAATTTTCCCTGGATCTTCGTTCCTTCCTGATTCATCAGCGACCAAGCGTACGGCCAATTCCTTAGGAATAAAGCATTCCCATCCTGATAAAAAAGGCGAGAATCCTCTTCCTGGTACCAGACTACCTCCTCCGGACAAACCTTTAACTTCAGAATATCAACCAAGATCTGCAAACCTTCAATTGCTTCCGCTGTATTAATCGTTACTCGATCGTCCTCTAAAATTTGACCTCCATTACTCCAGATTAGTTCCAAGACGTGGCAGACTAAACCTTCATACTGGTTACCCTGAAAAACGTAACCGTATTTAACACTGCCATCTCTAATTTTTTCCTGAGCAATCGTAATCAGTTCTTCCCAAGTGCGCGGAGGTTTTTCGAGAAGATCGCTACGATAAAAAAGAACTCCCGAATCGGTAAACCAGGGCACGGCCCAGATCTGATCTTTATAAGTGCAACCTTCAATCGGCCCTGGTAGGAAATTTCTCCTTTCTTCCACAGGGAAAAAGGAATCTAACGGTTCAATCCACCCTGAAGAAGCAAACTCCGAGATCCAGATAATATCACCAGAGAAGACATCAAAACTATTATCTTTCGAAAGGCAAGCCGTAACATAATAGTTACGGCAGTCATCCGTTCCTGAAGAGAGCATCTTATGTTCAACGATTACTCCCGAGTTTTCGGAGTTAAATTTATTAACTAGTCTCCTGATAGCCCCGGAGGCATCTTCGGCCGGCGTATAAAAAACAATTTTGGTCGGTTCTTTTTTAGGCGCTGCCAAGCTAATAATTGATACCAATAAACAGAGGATGATCATCTTAAAAGATCTCATTAGACTACACCTCTTCTCCGGTCTTGGTGCACGCTAATATAAATGTCAATACTGATCTTATTTTACTTTTATTTAACATCAATGTCAAATATTTAGCATCACTTGAACAGAACAACACCGTAATAAGGATTTTCGCCTGTCGGCGGCAAAAAATATAGCCATCATCTTGCTGTGATGGCTTTTCATAGTAACCTCGGGACGTATCTATCTGCTAGTCGTTCACGCCAGCTACCGCCAGAAAATTAAGTCCGGGTGGAGCAATAAGCCTCGCAACATTTAAGGAAAGACCGCTTTCTTTCTGAAAGCGTCAACTTCAGCGGTTAAGCGGTAATCATTCTCCTTTAGCACACTTAAATACTCATTGATCAGCGCAGAAAAGTTCCCCTTCTCTTCCTTCCACACATGTTCTTCATAGGCTCGCTTTGCTTCAGGCCGCATCTGTTTGGTATCATAACTGAATAAGGGAGTATTGTTGCACCCAAATAAAGCAAAGCTGACGTAACGTTTTAATAACTCTTGCACCGGCTCCACCTGCGTCGAAGAGCTATACTCTCTGATGAACTCTTCCTGCCGCTCCGCCCGGTTAAGGATCTCATCCCAACCAATGATCAGCGCCGCATCCTTTACCGGAGTCTGCTCTGATTCGACCGCCATCAGTTCAAGATAGGCAACCAGATCCGGGGTAACGACGGAATAATATTTCTCATAAAAAGTATAATCGATCACCGGGAAGTAAAAACCTTCGGCGGTTTCTACCTTAAAACCGTTATCTGCAGTCTCCAGCAACACTCTCTTCAAGTCTTCATCAGCAATCTCCTCAATCTCATCCCGCGACCACTTGTCTTGATAAACCCGGGTAATTTTCTCCTGTAAAACACTATCTTCATAACGCTTTTGCCACTTTGTCAGCTCAGCCTGTTGAACCCTTTCTAGCCCAAGCAGTAATTTGGACGCATTCTCCTTAGAAACAGTGTTTATATACTGATCCAGATAGTTAATCACCTCTGCTACCGAGAGAGCTTCCCTAGCCATCAAAGTTTCAAACCCGGCCATCACCTTTTTCTCCTTGGCCACCTTAAGATGGTTATTAGCCACTGAAAACAGAACGCCAACGATCAAGGTGAGACTTAAGACGAGAGCAAGGATGGGCAAAAGTCGTTTCTTCAATGATAAACCTCCTCCTTTATTCTTTAATAAACGTTAATTAAAAAAAATAGTTACATCCTCATATTGGTAGAACGGTAAGATAACACATATGCAGTCCTCTTAATTAGCTATTTTTCTAGCTAATATTATTGACGACCTCTTTGCTTTTAGGTATAATTTACTTATTGTTAGCTAATTGGAGGTGACTTTCGGTGCTTGTTTCTACGACGGAGATTCAAAACAGCTTTGGGAAATACCTTAAACTCGCCCACTGTGAAGAGATTGTCATTACTAAAAACGGTAAGAAAGTAGCTAAACTAGTGCCATATCAAGTAAACGAAGAGCATGATCCCTGGATTTTAAATGAAAGTTCTCCCACCTATAGCCCCGATGGAATACGCCTTACTTACGAAGAATTTCTTAAGCTTACCGAAGAGAGCAAAAACCGTTATGAGTATATTGATGGTGAACTATATCTACTAGCTTCTCCTTTCTACCCCCATCAGAAGGCAGTTAAGGAAATTTTCGGCCGGTTTATTATATGGTTCCAAGAGAAAGACTGCGAACCTTTGGTTTCCCCTTTTGATGTTACTCTCTTTCGCCTGGGAAAGGAAGAAAAGATCAACGCAGTCCAACCGGATATTTTAGTCATCTGTGATCACGATAAAATCGATGAAAAAGGTAGATACAAAGGAACCCCCACCTTGGTGGTGGAAGTCCTTTCCGATTCCACTAAATCTAAGGATCTTATTAAAAAATTAGACCTTTACCAGGAAAGTGGGGTTAAAGAATACTGGGTGGTTAATCCGTCCTCCGCCGAGATTTATATTTATACTTTCATCGCTAACACCATTGACGAATTTCGAACATTCAAGGGGGATGAAAAGGTGGAATCCGTAATTTTCCCGGGATTAACTATCGGGTTAAAGCAGGTCTTTTCTTAAATTTAATGAATTCCATATTAAGGAATTGCATAATTCAATTATTTTAAATTTGACCACATATCTCAAGTTCTGAATTCGTGACTAATCGATCTATACCAGGGGAAACGCTATCGCAAGCTTTCACGATTTCCCCTGGTGGCTAAGGATGTCATGAATTCAGATTAATATATTGATATTCCCACTAGTAATTGTCTAATCTTAGACAATTACCTTGAATAAAAGATAAACACTATATGGTCGTTCACGCCGCTTACCGATAGTAAAATCTTTGATTTCATTTTCATGTTTTTAGTTTTTCAAAAGTAGAGTATAATTAATAAAAACTCAAGTACAATACAAAAACTTAATGGAGGGTTAGAAATGATTATTACCACCACACCGACCATTGAAGGTAAAAAAATCATCGCATATAAAGGAATCGTCTTTGGCGAAGTCATCTCCGGTGTTAATTTTATTAAAGATTTTGCCGCTGGCCTTTCCAATTTCTTTGGTGGACGCTCCGGTTCGTATGAGGGAGAACTGATTGAAGCGCGGGAGGCCGCTCTGAGGGAAATGGAAAAAAGAGCAGCCTCCTTAGGCGCTAATGCTGTCGTTGGCATCGATGTTGATTATGAAGTTTTAGGCCAAGGTGGAAACATGCTGATGGTCACCGCTTCCGGAACCGCAGTGGTTGTAGAATAAAGTTAATGTTTCCGTCTGGTCGAAAAAAGGAACACTTACTGGTGTTCTTTTTTTCGTACTAATTATTTTATCGATCTCAACTAAGATGGGATACGAGCGGAGATCATGACATTCCTGTTAATTTATTTGGAATTGGAGGTAATTTATTTTAATTAGCGAAAAAATTGTTAGATCAATAGCAGGATGTTATATTTCTATCACCTTGGTCAATAGTCTGATACGAAAGAAGGTTCCCTATGTCGAGAAACTATATAAAACTAATGAATAAGTCCATAAAAGCGATGTTCCGAGATGCTTTAATCATCTCGCTTAAAGATCCGGGCCTGGCGATTTTTATTATTAGGACCATTATCGCCCAGAACAAAGCTGTAAAGTTGAGAGCGAAAGTAAATTCCTCCGTGAGCTGATGGGAAGAGGCTGTAAAGTCTTCTTTTTTGTGGAATATGTCCCGGTCCAGGAAGGAACGGACGAGTTAATCCTGACCGATGAGCAAAGAAAGATGATCCCGGAATTGATGACCGGTTTACGCCGGCAATACCCCGCTCTCTTTATTGCCTTTCCCGGTGACGAGGAAGCCTACGGCGGTTGCCTAGCAGCCGGACGCGGTTTTATTCATATCAATCCCGAAGGTAACTTGGAGCCTTGTCCCTTTGCTCCTTATACGGATACCAATTTAACCAATCTGCCATTGAGAGAGGCGCTGAATTCCCAACTGTTAAAGACAATCCGGGAAAACCATGACCAATTAACAGAGACTAGAGGAGGCTGCGCCCTTAAAATATTTTAAAATTTCACAGAAACCAAAAAAGCCCGGAAAAGAGTCCTTCGTTCATCCGCGAGACTCCTTCCCAGGGCTTTTATCCCGGGTGATATTAATTTATTTATATAAAATCAGCGCAATAAATTCCAATGGCTCCGAACCGATATTTTTTAACCCGTGTCCCTCTCCGGCGCCGGTAAAAGTTACGTCACCCGCAGAAACAGTGCTGATCACACCGTTATCGTTGAACTCACCTGTGCCGCTATAAATATAATAGGTTTCCGACTCATTTTCATGAAGATGAAAACCGATGGAGCATCCGGGTTGGAGAGTGCAATGAGTGAAAGCCCGCCCTTTACCGTACATCTCATCCGGGTTGTTAAGCAGACTGCGCGAGGTTACACCACCCTCCCCTTGGAACGGTTTTTCTCTGAATTCAACAATTTTTTCGTTACTTCTTCTGATCAATCTAATTCCTCCTCTCCTAAATTAAATTCCATATCCGTTATCACAATTATACTACAATTTCCCCTCCTTTGCTTTAGTTAGCAGCTGAATCCCCCGCTTAATGGCACAGCGGATTGTCAGGCTCTAAGATATTTAAGAAAACTTCTTTGGGAATTTCTGAAGAGATACTGTTATAGAGAAGAGAACAACTTTTAACCGGCATCAATATCCTTATTCCGGATCCGGGCTTGCAGATTCATTCAGTTTCTTCTCGGCTTTAATATTTAAATACCCGATCAAGCTCAATAGTTAAGCCGTCGAAGATGAAGGAGCAGGCAACTTCCGGTTTGCGGTAGGTAGCGCTCCTTTTGATGTTTTGATCAGCAAAATGATACACGGTAAGCTCTTTATTTAGCGGGTTCACAATCCAGTATTCACTAACCCCGCACGATAGGTAAAGATCGAGCTTGGTGATTAAGTCCTTTCTTTGGGTTCCTTCGGACAAAATCTCGACCACCAGCGCCGGTACCCCCTGATAATAGTCGTTAGCATCCAACTTCTCTTCCAGGTCGCAGATGACCATCAGATCGGGTTGGACAACATTAATATTCTCCGGGTTTCGTCTGAGCGTTATATCATAAGGAGCAACCAAGGGAGTGCATCTTTTCCCTTCAAACCAATGATAGAAGATGACGAAAAGTTCAGTTAAAGCAATCTGGTGGGCGGTTTTCGGTGAAGCTAAGAGGTGGATCTCTCCATCAATGTATTCATACCGTTCCTCCGAGTTTTGGGTGAGTTCCAGAAACTCCTCATAGGAAGCCTTCCACCCGCCATCGCCGTAAGCGGCCACCTTTTCCGCCGCTCTATCCCTACCTTCAATACCTGCGGCAGGGGGCTCTTTGATCGCCGTTAATTTGGCAATTTCTGTGCCGTTTCTGGTAATGATGATCTCCTCCTGCGCCGCCAGCATCAAGTACTTCCCGAAATTATTCTGCACTTCCGTTGACGTCACAATCATCTTAGGCCCTCCTTTTAGCGATCTTAGCCAAACTAGCTAACTCTATTTTATGCGTAAATTTAAATCCGGTCAAGATCTTAATACCAGGTAAGATAAGATTATAAAAAAGAGCTGCCGTTAATTGGTTTGGAGTCAGCAGAAGAATGAGCGTCGTTTATAACTTAGAGTCAATCAAATTCCCGGATTCATACCGTTTTAGTCCCTTCCAGCCCCGTTCTTACTCTCTCATCTCCTTTTGTACCGAAATCATCGTCTGGGGTAGGCCGACGAAGAGCATATTCGGCTGAATCGCCAATCCCTCTTGGGGAATAGGTAATTTCCCCTTGAGCGCGAACAGATATCCTCCTTCACTGGAGCTTGGTTCTTTATTTAAGCGTTGCTGATAAAAGGCAGCTACTTTAGCGGGGGAATCATTACTAAAAAAGACATAGCAGTGATAATCGTCATCTAGCGACAGACCGGCGGAGATCTCGGGGTTAAAGACCGCACCGGGATAGAGCGGTATGCCGAGCATCTTCTCGGTGGGAGGGTTCTTGGCAAACCGTCGCGCCTTCTCCTCCATTGCCTCGTCCATCGCCGAACCCCACTCCTCTACTAATGCTTCTTCGGATTTGGTCACCAGGATCTCGATCCTGATTTGGGTGGTCTTAAAGTCCACCTTTTTTCGCCAGTCATAACCCTCGTCCATCAAAACCACCGTATAGGTGGCCAGATCGCCGTTATCCAACATGATATTCCATTCAAACCAGGCCTGGCAGAGCCATGCCCCTTTTTTCCATTGCGATCGTTTTTCGAAAGCGGATCTGATCCATTTACCGTCCTGGATGAGGGTATCGTGCTCATATTGATCCTCAAAGATCCTCGCCCCATAGAAGTCCAGCTCGTACCAAGGCGAATAGACCTCTCCCGGTTCGAGAGCGTAAGGGTCATCCAGCGGCGCGCCGGGTTTAGCCCCCAACTTATCGATATAAAACTTACATACGTCGTCAATAATGGTTTTCACCTTATAAGCCCTGACCGTGTGGGAACGCCGGTTTTCGGACGCATACTCCGCAGGCATTTCAAGAACCCCTTTTTCGGCGGCCTGGTCCCGTGCCGCGCCCGGATAGAGCGGGATCTCCTTATCGCTGCGGGGCGCTCCGGCGACCGCGAGCGAAAAAGAGATCAGCAGTAGAAAAAGAAGAGCAAACCAAAACCAACGGATTCTCATAAGATATACCTCCTCGTGATAAAGATAATTTTTTGATTCTTTTATCTTGGCCAACAATCTTACTATCCTTCATCTATTTTAATTATATATGTCTCAACAAAAACTAAACATTTGTTTCGCTTAATAACCAATGCTCCTATAATCTCATCGCTATAGCACTCCATCTCCCATTTTTAGGAAACAAAGTTGACCTTAACTTTTGCGTAGAGGGTGCAAAATGTGAGCTGAAAAATGGGCATAAAAAAACCGCCGTTTGGCGGTCATCCTTTTAAGCACTTTCATCATCTGCATATATTCGCCCTAATTTTTCTTCTTCTCAGTAACCTGTATTCATCAACCAATTAGTCAACCTCTCGAAGAGATGATTTTCCCCCAGTCCACCTTTTCTCTAGCGGATCTTTTTCTATAAAAAAGTTCATCGTAATTTAGCTTAATTTCACGCTTCAAAATCTCCTCACTATAAGAGACCCGTCATCAGTAATTCTATATAGTCTTATACTTAATAACGGCGCCACCTG